>JAZRTW010000130.1:0-12103 GCA_045652265.1 Eubacteriales bacterium
TCGCCGCCGGCATCTTCGCGTGCTCGTCGCTTAAATTTCTGCGTATGCCGCATAATGCGCGAAGACAGCTGTGTGACGCCAACACCGAAAGCCCCGTCGTGCGTGCTATATCCAAAACCTCGGAAGTGCCTTTATCCGACAAATGAGAGACGTCAACGATAACGCCCTTTTCGGCGCATATCTCGCAGGCGATCTTGCCAAAACGTGTAAGCCCAAAGTCTGTATCGTAAGCACCGCCCACGCAGTTTTCGCCCTCCCAAGTGAGCGTTATAAGCCGCACTCCGTTTTCGTAAAGAAGCTCTATCCTTTGCTCGTCGCCTTCTAAAAGTCCCGCTCCCTCAACGGATAAAAGTGCGCCGTTTCCGTCAAGACTTCCTCTATCTTTAATTATTTTCGGAAACTCCGAAAAGCTCTTTGCGTATTCAAGCACGTCGAAAAATCTTTTGAAGTTTTCTTCATCGCTTCTTTCGGGATTTGACCATATCGCGTATACTTGCTTTTCTTTTAAAAAAGCAGAGCGTCTTTTCCCGTCCGTGTGAAGAGAATTTTCGAAATACTCCTCTTTCCTTTCGTACATCTCGTAGAGCGTATCGCAATGTAAATCAAAATATTTCATAACTAAAAAGCATTCTTGATATGTTCGGTCACTCTAAAGCCCACTTTGCCGATAGACACGCATACCACGTCAAAGCGCGGCTGTAAGCTTTTGTATTTTCTGTCGCAGGTCTGCATATAACGCATCGCCGCAAAGCGAAGGTGCTTTTCTTTATCGCGGGTTACCGCTTCAAGCGCCGAAGATAATCCGTCTTTTCGTCTTGCCTTCACCTCAACGAAAACGAGAAATTCCCCCTTTTTCATTATAAGGTCTATCTCGCCGCCCTTTACGGTGAAGTTACGGCGTATCGGCTTATACCCGCGAAGCATAAGCCAAAGCAGAGCAAAAAGCTCCGTCTTATATCCGACGTTTCTCATTTCAATATCTTCGTTAAAAAGCTCATTCTATGCTCGGGGCAGGGCCCGTATTCAAGAAGCGCTTCTCTGTGCTGTTTTGTGCCATATCCCTTATGCTTTGCAAAACCGTACTCGGGGTATTTTTTGTCAAGTTCCTCAAGATATCTGTCACGGCTCACCTTAGCAAGTATCGATGCCGCCGCAATATTCGGGGAAATGGCATCTCCGCCTATCACGGTCTTTGCAGGCACGGGAAAGCCTCTTGCGATATTTCCGTCCACAAGCACCATATCGGGCTTTATGGAAAGCGCGTTTACCGCCTCTACCATAGCGCTTTGCGATGCGGAAAGTATATCCGTTTTTTCGATAGTTTCCACGTCACAGCAAGCTATCGCGTAGCAAAGTGCCTTTTCACATATCTCGTCAAAAAGCTTCTCGCGCTTTTTAGGGGAAAGCTTTTTGGAGTCGTTGAGTCCCTCTATTTCAAGACCTACGGGCAATATGACCGCCGCCGCGTATACGGGACCTGCAAGAGGGCCTCTGCCCGCTTCGTCCGTACCTGCTATTACATTATATTCGCTAAGCAAGGAATTTTCTATAATATATTCCATCACGGTCTCTCCAAGCTTATCTTACCAATCTTCGCACTGCGAAATTCCTCGATAAGTATATTCGATATCCTCGTTTCGTCTATCTGCCCGCCGCCAACAAGGCAACCGCGCTTCTTGCCTAAAAGAAGCAAAGTATCGTATCCGCTATCGCAGTTTTCAAGTTCCTCTGCCGTGAGCTTAAAGCGTGAACACAAAAGCTCGGGGTAGAGCTTTTTAAGGCGCGAACAAAGGATAACAGCAAGTTCTTCTATATCAAGTATCTCATCTTTGATAGCTCCCGTTAAAGCAAGGCTCTGCCCCACCGTCTGATCCTCGAATTTCGGCCAAAGGACACCCGGCATATCAAGAAGGTCAACGCCGTATTCGCTTTTGAGCCATTGTTTTGCTTTGGTGACTCCGGGGCGGTTTTCCGCCTTCGCTTTCTTTCCGCCGCAAAGCGTATTGATAAAAGTACTCTTCCCGACGTTGGGAATTCCGACTACCATCGCGGTAACGGCTCTGCCGCTCATTCCCTTTTCGTTGTATCTTTTAATAAGGTCGGCAACCGTTTCCTTTATCGCGGGAACGATATTCTTCACGTTATAGCCCGACAAAAAGTCACAGAAAATGCAGGTGTTGCCCTTTTCTTTATAATATTTTTCCCACTCTTTACATACGGCGGGATCGGCAAGCGTCGATTTGGATAAAAGCACAAGTTTCGGCTTTGTGCCGATTATCTTGTCTATCTCGGGATTTTTAGAGGCAAAAGGAATTCTTGCATCGAGAACCTCTATAACGAGGTCAACGCTCGGCAAACTCTCTTTGATAAGTCTTCTGGTTTTCGCCATGTGACCCGGAAACCAGTTTATAGTCGTCTTTGGTAAGAGCTCTTCCATTCTTATACCTCCTTTTTAATATCAGTAAAGCGTGCCTACCTTTTCCATAGGCCATATCCTGAACACCGCTTTGCCTATTATTTCGCTTTCCTTGAAGCAGCCTTTCGAGCGGCTGTCCGTAGAATGCGGTCTGTTGTCTCCCATAGCAAATATCTCGCCTTCACCTACCGTCAGCGGATATCTTGCGGGGTTGGAATACCCCATCGAGCCGTTTTCCTCGCGGTTAACGTATTCCTCGTTTTCGTAAACTATAACTTCTCCCTCTTTCGTGGTCACCGTCGTTACCCAATTTTCAAAATCTATAACGACCGTGTCACCTTCAAGGGCAATTATTCTCTTAATTATAGGCTCGTCGAATTTGTCCGTGTCAATTACGACGATGTCTCCCCTTTCGGGAGTGTAGAACATAGAGCTTATTATAAGCTTCTGTCCATCGTAAAGCGTGTAATTCATAGAAGGTCCTGAAACCGTAACCACCTTAAACATAAAGGTGAAAACGAACACGACAAAGCAAAACGCAAAAATTACGGTCTCCACCCATTCAAAAAGCGTGCTTACGGCTTTCTTTGTAAAAGAGGTGCCTACGTTTTGTACGTCTTTTGTGTTTTCCATAATAACCTCCTGTTTTAATAAAGTCAAAAGGGCAGGCAAAAGCGCCTGCCCTACAGCAATTAGTCTTTCTTTGCGTTTTCGATGAGCTCTTTAACCTTTGCGCTCTTACCGGTTCTTTCACGAAGATAGTAAAGCTTCGCGCGGCGAACTTTACCGATTCTTGTGTTTTCAACTTTAACAACGTTGGGAGAATGAACGGGGAACGTCTTCTCAACGCCAACGCCGTACGCAATTCTTCTTACTGTAAAGGTCTCGGAGAGGCCGCCACCGCGCTTTGCGATAACAGTTCCTTCAAAGATCTGAATTCTTTCTCTCTGTCCCTCTTTGATCTTGCAGTGTACCTTTACGTTGTTACCTACAACGATCTTGGGTACCTCTGTCTTAAGTTGCTCGTTTGTAAAAGCCTTAATGAAATCCATTATTGCTTCCTCCTTTCATTTATAAAGGTCGAAAAGCGTTCATGCAGAGCGTCGCAGCGGACCGCTTCCATAATTTTTTTGTTTCAAGTTATTGTATCACATCGTAAGACGGAATGCAATACCTTTTTTAAATGTTCTCCTCAGAGTAAGCATTTTGCTTACTCCGAGGAAATTTTAAAAGCTTACTGTGCTGCTTCGTCAGCAGTCTTCGTCTCTGCCTTTTTAGAGGACTTCTTTGCTTTGGCAGCGAGACGTACTTCTCTGTTGCCCATAAGCTCGATGAGTGCCATTTCAGCACCGTCGCCGCGGCGGGGACCGAGCTTAACGATGGTTGTGTAACCGCCGTTACGGTCAGCGTACTTGGGAGCAATCTCGTCAAAGAGCTTCTTTGCAACGGTCTCATTCGTGATGAAAGCCATTGCCTTTCTCTTTGCAGCAAGGGTGTTTGCCTTGCCGAGTGTAATCATTTTATCTGTCAGAGCCTGAACTTCCTTTGCGCGATAAAGGGTAGTTTCGATAGCACCCTTTTCAAGCAAATAGGTTACAAGCGCTCTCAGCATTGCCATTCTGTGCTCGGTAGGTCTGCCGAGCTTTCTGTTACCGGACATTGCTATTACCTCCTATTTTGGATTAGTGCAGATTATTAGTCATCGTTCTTCTTTAAGGAAACACCCAGAGTGTCCAATTTCTGAATTACTTCCTCAAGAGACTTCTTACCGAGGTTACGCACTCTTATCATATCTTCCTCGGTTCTGTTAATAAGGTCTTCAACTGTGCTTATTCCGGCACGCTTGAGGCAGTTGAAGGAACGTACGGAAAGGTCGAGTTCTTCAATAGTCGTACTGAGGATCTGTTCCTTTACGGTTTCCTTGCGTTCTACCATAATTTCTGCCTTGCGAGCTTCGTCAGAAAGCTCAACAAAGAGATTGAGATGCTTCGTAAGTATCTTTGCACCCATGGAAACGGCCTCGCTCGCCGTTATAATTCCGATGGTCAGCACCTCAAAAGTAAGCTTGTCGTAATCCGTAATGTTGCCGACACGCGTGTTTTCAACCGTGTAGTTTGCTTTGTACACGGGTGTGAAAATAGAGTCGGTATAAATTACGCCCAAAACATTGGAAGCTGCGTTGTTCTTGTTCTTTTCAGCCGGAACATATCCACGGCCGTGATCAAAAGTGAGTTCCATATAGAAATGCTCTGAACCCGAAAGAGTTGCAATGTGGTGCTCGGGATTTATTATCTCGATCTCCGCATCGGTCTTGATATCGCCTGCTGTGACGACCTTGTCGCCCGTGATATCAATGCAAACGGTCTTGGGCTCTTCAATGTGAAGGCTTGCGATTATACCCTTCACGTTAAGCACGATTTGGGTTACATCTTCTTTGACGCCGGGTATGGTGGATATTTCGTGGGATACTCCGTCAATGCGAATCGACGTTACGGCAACTCCCGATAGGGATGACAGGAGAATTCTTCTGAGTGAATTACCCAATGTAATTCCGTTTCCTCTCTCAAGGGGCTCTACGATAAACTTACCGTAGGAACCGTTGGCGTTAGCCTCAACGCTTGTTATATTGGGCTTCTCTATTTCTATCATCTGTTATACCCTCCTTCAAATTTAAGTATTACGCAGTAATATACAAATATATTATCTGGAATACAACTCGACAATCAAAGACTCTGTGAACTCAAAGTCAACGTCGCTTCTCTGGGGAAGTGCGTTAAGCTTTGCGCTGAGATTTTCCTTATCAACCTCAAGCCACTTGGGGAAGAGCTTGTTGTCAATGTTAGAAAGGATCGCCTTGAACTTCTCGGAAGCCTTGCTCTTATCCTTGAGTGCAACTACGTCGTTTGCGCTGCAGAGGATAGAAGGAATGTTAGCCTTGTGTCCGTTAAGTGTGAAGTGGCCGTGGCGTACGAGCTGACGTGCTTCACGTCTGGACTCTGCCATACCCATTCTGTAAACTACGTTGTCAAGACGTCTTTCAAGAAGAACGAGGAGGTTTTCACCAGCCTGACCTTCCTTCTTGGAAGCGATTCTGAAGTAGTTTGCAAACTGCTTCTCGGGCACTCCGTAATATCACTTTGCCTACTGCTTCTCACGAAGCTGCATACCGTACTCGCTAACCTTTTTACGACCCGTTCCGTGCTGGCCGGGTGCCTGAGCTCTACGGCTTACTGCGCATTTATCCGAATAGCATCTGTCGCCCTTGAGGAAAAGCTTTGTGCCTTCTCTACGGCAAAGTCTGCATGCGGGACCTGTATATCTTGCCATTAGTATTTACCTCCTAAAATTATACACGTCTTCTCTTGGGCGGTCTGCAACCGTTGTGAGGAATCGGTGTTACATCTTTGATGCTTGTAATTTCAAGGCCTGCTGCCTGGAGGGCTCTGATGGCAGACTCTCTGCCCTGCCCGGGACCTTTAACAAATACATCAACACTCTTGAGGCCGTGCTCGATTGCGGCCTTTGCTGCTGTCTCTGCAGCCATCTGTGCTGCAAAGGGAGTTGACTTTCTTGAACCCTTAAATCCGAGTTCACCTGCCGATGCCCAAGAAATCGTGTTTCCGTTAACATCGGTAAGAGTGATGATGGAGTTGTTGAAGGTTGAACGGATATGTGCCGTTCCTTTTTCGATGTTTTTACGCTCGCGGCGCTTTCTTACAACTTTTTTAGCTGCTGTTGCCATGTTCTCACTCCTTATTTCTTCTTGTTGGCTACGGTCTTAACCTTGCCCTTGCGAGTTCTTGCGTTTGTCTTGCTTCTCTGTCCTCTGACGGGAAGACCCTTTCTGTGGCGTACGCCTCTGTAGCAGCCGATTTCGATAAGACGCTTGATGTTCATATCGGTATCTCTGCGGAGGTCACCCTCTACCATATACTCGTGCTCGATGATCTCACGAAGCTTTGCTACCTCTGCTTCCGTAAGATTCTTTGCTCTTGTATCGGGATTGATGCCCGTCTTTTCGAGAATTTTGTTAGATGTTGTTCTGCCGATACCGTAAATGTAGGTAAGAGCGATTTCAACTCTCTTCTCGTTGGGAATATCTACACCTGCTATACGTGCCATTTCGTTGCACCTCCTTTATAATCAGCCTTGCTTCTGCTTGTGCTTGGGGTTTTTGCAAATTACCATTACAACGCCCTTGCGCTTAATGATCTTGCATTTTTCGCAAATCGGTTTAACTGAAGGTCTAACTTTCATTGTTTGCTCCTTTCACTCGTCGTGCGTTATTTCGCACGCCAGGTAATTCTGCCCTTCGTGACGTCGTACACCGATACCTCGATGGTTACCTTGTCACCAGGGAGAATTCTTATATAATTCATACGCAGCTTACCCGAAATGTGAGCGAGTACTATCGCTCCGTTGGGAAGCTTAACTTTAAACTGTGCATTGGGTAGTGCCTCTACGACCGTACCCTCAAATTCCATTACATCATCCTTAGGCAGAATAATCACCCCTTTGGTTTGTAGTGTCGAGCTCTCAAAACGGAAAAATCGAAATCGAATTCCGCGAGGCTCTTTTGTAGCTCATCATCTGTGCCGAAGTTTTTAAGCTCACCTACTTTGCGAAGATGAGATATCTTTTTAAGCTTCATATTATGCAAGGTGCGGCTCTTTCCGTCCGCTACAAGCACGTATGGGCTCTTTATTACCTCAATAACCGCAAGTACTCTGCCTTTATCGCGTCCCGATACGGATACGACCGCATCGCCGACGGCGGCTTCGTTATAAGCTTTAAGTTCCGGCATCTTTTCAATTCCCGTCATACTTTTGTAAGCAGTATCGGCCCGTTTTCGCTGATGGCTATACTGTGCTCGTAATGAGCGGACAGCTTCCTATCAGCCGTTAAGACCGTCCATCCGTCTTTTAAGATGACCACGTCCGAAGTGCCCATATTTACCATAGGCTCGACGGCTAAAGTCATACCTTCGACAAGACGTATTCCGTGTCCCGCTTTACCGAAATTCGGTACTTCGGGATCTTCGTGAAGCTCTCTTCCTACTCCGTGTCCGACGAACTTACGAACTACGGAATAGCCCTTTCCCGCTACGTGACTTTCAACGGCGTTGCCGATGTCACCTATACGGTTTCCGGGTAAAGCCACCTTCATTGCTTCGTAGAAGCTTTCTTCAGTAGCCTTGATAAGCTCACTTGCTTCCTTTGATATTTCGCCCACCGCAAAGGTTGCGGCACAGTCTCCCGTGAAACCCTTATAGAAAGCGCCTACGTCTATCTTGACGATATCGCCCTCCACAAGCTCTCTGTCGGAAGGAATTCCGTGAATCACCTGCTCGTTTACGCTGATACACGCGCTTCCCGGAAAGCCGCCGTAGCCCAAAAACGTGGGCCTTGCACCGCACTTTTCGATAAACTTGCGTATTTTCGCGTCGATAGCTCTTGTGGTGACGCCGGGCATTACTGCTTCGCCGCCCACCAGCAGCGCCTCGCCGGATATCTTGCCGGCGTCGCGCATACTGATAAGCTCTTGACTGTTTTTAATCTTTATCATTTCAGTTTTTCCTCAATGGCAGCGAAAGTCCTCTTTGTGACCTCGCCGACATCTCCGAGAGAATCTACAGAAATGAGCTTTCCCTTATTGGCGTAATATTCAATAAGGGGCTCTGTTTTACTGTGGTATACTTCAAGTCTGTCCTTTACGATCTCGGGCTTGTCGTCACTTCTGATTCCAAGCTCGCCGCCGCACTTATCGCAAGTTACGCCGTCCTTTGTGGGATTGCTTACTACGTGATAAGTTGCGCCGCAAGATTTGCAAGCGCGTCTGCCGGACATTCTGTCGATGATCACAGCATCCTCTATCTCAAAATTCACGGCGAGGACATCTGTATGTCCCATAGCGTCCAGCGCCTCTGCTTGAGGCACGGTTCTTGGGAATCCGTCGAGGATAAAGCCGTTTTCGCAATCCTTATCCTTCAAACGCTCGTCGACAAGCTTTATTACGAGCTCGTCGGGTACAAGCGCACCCTTATCCGTATAGGAAAGAGCCTCAAGTCCGAAGGGAGTCTTTGCTTTGATGGCACCTCTTATGATGTCGCCCGTGGATATTGCGGGGATACCAAAGCGCTGTGTGATAAAAGCTGCCTGTGTGCCTTTACCGGCACCGGGAGCTCCGAGTAATACGAATTTCATCGCTTCTTCTCCATCAACCAAGGAAGCCCTTGTAGTGACGCATCGTGATCTGTGCTTCGAGATCCTGAACGGTCTCAAGGATAACACCTACTACGATGAGCAAGGAAGAACCGCCGAAAGCGATATTTCCTATGGACACCAATGCGTTGATAACGAGGGGGAATACTGCGATTACGCCAAGGAAGAGCGCACCAACAAGAGTGATCTTGCCGAGTACCTTCTGAATGAAGTCACTCGTGGGCTTTCCGGGACGTATACCCGTTATAAATCCGCCGTTCTTCTTCAAATTATTAGCAACCTCAATAGGATTGAACTGAATGGTTGCCCAGAAATAAGAGAAGAGGATTATCAGTACGAAGTACAAGATAATGTATACGGGAGAAGTAAACGAGAAGAAGTTGTTTACTCCGCTCCAGAAGGAGCTGTTGGGGAAGAAGCTTGCGATAGTCGCGGGAAGAGATACGATAGATGAAGCAAAGATGATGGGCATAACGCCTGACATATTCAGCTTCATGGGAAGGTGTGTGCTCTGTCCGCCGTACATCTTTCTGCCGACAACGCGCTTCGCGTACTGTACTTGTAAACGACGCTCGGAATTTGTAATGAAGATTACAAATGCAACGATCAGTATCGCAATTACGCAAACCGCTATAACAGATGCAGCGTACTTAACGATCTGAATGTTTCTGCCTGCCGAAGCACCGCTGTTTGCAAGACTTACAATGTTATTGTAAAGTGATGCGGGCCAGCTTGCTACGATGTTTACAAGAAGGATAATGGAGATACCGTTTCCGATACCGTTTGTGTTGATCTTTTCCGCGATCCACATTACGATGGATGCGCCGGCGCAGTAACAAGCAATAATTACGAGTGCGCCGAAGAAGCCGCGACCGTCAGCGAGAATAAGTCTCTCGCCGTTTACTCCGACAACACCGTAATTGAGGTAGGAATAATAACCGTAGCTCATTACGATAGAGAGTACGATCGTAAGGATTCTTGTGTACATATTGAGCTTCTTCTGTCCCTCTTCGCCTTCCTTGGAAAGTCTTTCCAAAGCGGGAATGGCGATAGTGAGAAGCTGAATTACGATCTGTGCGGTGATATAAGGCGATACAGACAAAGCAAATACCGTTGCCTGCGAGAATGCATTACCGGAGAGGATGTTTAAGTAACCGAATATCGTGTTACTCTGCTCCGCACCTGCTGCGAAGAGCGCCGAAAGAGCCTCTGCGTCGATGAAGGGTACGGGTATCGCTGCACCGATTCTGTAAATCAAAACAATGAGAAGTGTGAAGAAAATCTTGCTTCTCAGATCTTGGAGCTTGAACGCATTCTTAATCGTCTGAAACATACTTAGATCACCTCTGCCTTTCCGCCGGCAGCTTCAATCTTAGCTTTAGCGGATGCAGTAAACTTGCTTGCCTTTACCGTAAGCTTTGTGTTGATGTCGCCTTCGCCGAGAATCTTGAGTCCGTCGCAAGCGTTCTTGATAACGCCGTCAGAAAGGAGCTTTTCGATGTCAACTACTGCGCCGTCTTCATATTTAGCAAGAGTGGAAACGTTAACGGTTGCATATACTGTTGCAAACTTATTGTTGAATCCTCTCTTGGGAAGGCGTCTGTAAAGGGGAATCTGACCGCCTTCGAAACCGGGGCGTACTCCGCCGCCGCTTCTTGCTTTTTGACCTTTATGACCTCTGCCGGCCGTCTTTCCGTTTCCGGAACCGGGTCCTCTACCCTTGCGCCAAGCGCTTTCGGTGGAGCCTACTGCCGGTTTTAATTCTTGAAGCTTCATTTTGGGAACCTCCTTATTAGTATTTTTAACTCTTTAGGTTATTCTGCTTCAGCAACGTCGATGAGGTAAGAGATCTGCTTGATCTTTCCCTGTACACCGGCATTGTTTTCAAGCACGTTGGCATCGCCAACCTTGTGAAGTCCCAAAGAATTAGCGGTCACGATGTGGGCGGGAACTCTGCCTATAAGGCTTTTCTTAAGTGTAATTTTAACTTTCATTTCCTTGCCACTCCTTAACCTTTGATTTCAGCGGGGCTTTTGCCTCTCATAGCGGCAACCTGCTCTGCTGTGCGAAGCTGTTTGAGTCCCTCAAATGTTGCCTTAACAACGTTTACGGGGTTGTTGGAACGAAGGCACTTTGTACGAATGTCCTTAATGCCGACCATATCCATAACTGCACGTACAGCACCACCTGCGATAACGCCGGTACCTGCTGCAGCAGGCTTCAAAAGAACTGTGCCTGCGCCGTATACGCCGAGAATCTCATGGGGGATCGTTGTACCTTTAAGAGATACTGTGATCATATTTTTCTTTGCATCTTCGATGCTCTTTCTGATGGCATCGGGTACTTCCGCTGCTTTTCCGAGTCCGTAGCCTACGTGGCCGTTGCCGTCACCGACAACCATAAGAGCTGTGTATCTTGCGATACGGCCGCCTTTTACGGTCTTGGATACACGGTTAATCTGTACCAGCGATTCCTGGAGATCGAGAGTTGCGGGATCTAATCTGTTACTTGCCATTTCTTCGCTCCTCCTTAGAACTTTAAGCCGCCGTCACGGGCGCCTTTTGCCAGACTTTCGATTCTTCCGTGATATACGTAGCCGCCACGGTCAAATACGACCTCGGTGATACCTTTTTCGAGAGCTCTCTCGGCAACCATCTTGCCGACCTTCTCTGCGTCTTCCTTGTTACCGCCGCCTACGAAATCCTTCTCGACGGATGAAGCGCTGCAAAGTGTTACACCGTTTACATCATCAATAATCTGAGCATAGATGTTTTTCAAAGAGCGACTGACACAAAGACGAGGTCTCTCGGGTGTGCCCGAAATGTTTGCTCTGATTCTCTTATGTCTTTTGATACGCTTAGCATTCTTATCAGCTTTTGTAACCATTTATTTTCGCTCCTTTCCTTATTTACCGGCCTTACCGGACTTGCGTCTGATAACTTCGTAGTCGTACTTGATACCTTTGCCGAGGTAGGGCTCGGGGGGTCTCTTCTCACGGATATTAGCCGCGATCTGTCCGACTCTCTGCTTGGAGGGGCCGTGAATAATAATTGTGTTAGCGTCGGGAACGTCGAAAGTAATTCCGTCTTCTTCCTCAAACTCAACGTTATGAGAGAATCCAAGACCCATTACGATCTTCTTGCCCTGCTTTGCTACTCTGTAACCTACGCCGTTTATCTCAAGCTTCTTGGAAAACTCTTCGGTTACGCCGATGATCATATTGTTGATGAGCGCTCTCGTAAGACCGTGATATGCTCTGATCTCCTTGAGTTCGCTGCTTCTCGTTACGGTAACGGTACCGTTTGCGATTTCAACGTTGACCTCAGGTCTTATTGCTTCGGTAAGTGTTCCCTTGGGGCCTTTTACGGTTATAACACCATTTGCAAAAGTAACCTCAACTTTTTCGGGAATCTGGATCGGCATTCTTCCTATTCTTGACATATCCTTATCCCCCTTACCATACAAA
>JAZRTW010000131.1:0-5066 GCA_045652265.1 Eubacteriales bacterium
GATATTGTCAATTTTTTTGGTGACCTCAACCGTAACGGTCGCCGTACCGGTTATCGAATAGGTGTTTGTGAAATTAACATTCACATCCCAACCGTTTGCCGTCTCGGTGACAACTGTGGTCTGGGGACGGTTTGAAACGACATCGGTGATCTCAAGATTTCCGTCCATATTCTCATCTCCGACGTGAACGGAGAAGGAGTGTACCGTCTTATCGTAGGTGAAACCGCCAAGCGCTTGGTCGGGTTCTATCTCGACTATTCTGTAATAATTAGTGCCGGGTTCCGTGTATCTATCCTCTGCAAACGCATCGGTGAAATCGAATTCGGTGTTTCCGTAGGAAGCAGTTTCGATACCGCCGAGCTGTTGCCAACTGCCACCGGGTAAAAGCTTCTCTAATCTGAAATCGAAGCTGTATTCTTGCTTCCAATCCGTACCGGAAATATGCTTATTGCCATGAACACTAATGTTGACGGGATACACCTGTGCAGCCTCGTAATCATTGGTCACAATGACTGAGACGGTGGAGTCACCTGCAATAGTTACTATACCGTCACCTAAAACACCGTTATCCAAATAAGAAGGTGTAAAGCCCGCACCCGGAGCTTGCTCGATGACTTCCACAGTCGTACCTTCGGGAAGTCCGAATACTTCAAACTGCTCATCGTGCGCAAGTGTTACGGTGAACTGACCGTTTTCGTCGGTTTCTATCTTATCATAAGTTCCGTTCGTATGCTGTGCATCAAATTCAACTCCCGCCGTACCGATACCGCTTAACTTTACCTGCATCGTAAAGAGCTTACCTGCGGGTATTTGATAATCAACGCCGAAGTCGTGTTCAACTTCCTTTGCAATGGTTAAGTTGCCCGTTCTTCTTTCGCTGTTTACGAAGGAAACAGGTACGATAGAATTCTGAATTACGGTAACCGTTCCATTGGAAAGTCCCGTCGCAGTTGCTATATATTTGGAAGTGTCTTTTTCTGCAATGCTGAAGCTCTCCCCTGCGGTCATACCTCCGATATAGAGAATGTCACCCGATTTAAGCTCTACAGTTGCCGTACCGTTTGTAAACTCAACTTCGGTCGTGCTTTCCGCGCCGTTTGCCGTAACAAGCCATGCGGGATAGGTGCTGTTATCTTGTACGTCCGTAGTATTTGTAAGAGTAAACTCAAACGCAGTGCCGGGATCTGCAACGCCGTCCGCCATAGATTTGCTTATCTTAATACCCGTCTCGACCGCTACGGACATTTTACCGTTGTTTCCGAGAACAGCTCCAACGTAGAACTCGTATCCGAGATCATCCACGCTGTGATTCTGAGTATCGACAAAAGGCACGCTTACTTCAGTGAGAGTTTCGGTCTTGTTTCCTTCCGAACCCTTGTGCACCGTATATCCGTCGAGGTTTACGTGAACGTTACCCTTGGGAATATACCAAGTGTTATCGTCCGCTCTTTGCGCAGTTGCCTTTGCCGCATCGGAAAGCTCTCTGTATACAGTCTTGGTTTGAAGACCCGCACCTTTTTCGTATACCTTATATGAACGATAGAACGTACCGTCATCGGAGGGCTTTGCATCGCCTTTGTAAAGTGTGCCGTTTGTATCCGTATAAACGGGGGCGTTTTCCAAGTAGTAGTATTTATCGTTCTGTCTTGAAGGATTGAAGTAGCCGTACGTGTTTACCGTACCGTATTCAGTCTTGTTATCGTGATCCCATTGGTTAGTATAGAAATTAATCGAGCCGTCAGCGTTTACGTTATGGGGATCGGCAAGATATTCCGCCGAAACGATCTCTTTTAAATTGAAGGGATTTATCTCTTCGCCCAAAGCCACCTCGTAAACGAGACGAATGGGGCTCGAAGCGCCCGTAGCGGTAAGATCCGCAAGAGAGCCGTCTTCGTTTAATGTTACGTTATAGGTCACGGTAGGTATGAGCGCTGCGGGAACGGCAAAGGTGACAAGCTCTTCGCCCGTGGCAATATTCTTGCGCACCTGAACTGTGGCGTACATCATATCCGATTTGCTTACGCCGTGGCTTTCATCAACCTCGCCGAGATAGCCGTAAGAGCGTACCGTGAATGCGGGGTCCGTCGCCGCGTTACCCGTCGCTTCGGGTAAAACGGTGGTGCCTTCGTTGTAGAAGCCGAGGTACTCGCCTTCAGCGTTTGCATACCAACCGATGTAGTTGGAGAAATTGTTTGCGTCGGTATAGTTTAGCTGACCGTTCTCGTAAGCAAGGCCGACCAAAGTTGCCGCTACGTCATGGCTTTCGATGCCGAGTCTTGCGCGAACCGCAGAGATCATCTCCCTGCCGAGTGCGGTAGGATTATCCCAAGTACCCAAAGCACCGCCGCCGTCAACAAAGTTCGAAGCAAGGTCCGCGCCGGAGAACAGATCGTCGTGAATAAGTATACCCTTAACGTCGGTCACTTTCATATACTGACCGATCTTATCCACGAAGGAAACGTAACCGGAATGCTCGTCGCTTTCCGCTACGAGAGTGGGATAATATCCCGACTGGAGCTGGATAGCTCCTACGATATCCTCAAACGCCTGTTTGAGCTCGTCGGCAAGATTGCCGCTTGAACCGCTTGCGTTAAAGAAGCGGTCTACGTAATTCTGCTCCAAAGGAGTTTCTATCTTCGTGACGGAGCTTCCGCTTCCCAAGGAAACAGTCTCGCCTACGTCTACGCGGTTATAACCCTCAAACGTCACCTGTCCGCGCCAGTTCGTCTGTACGTCGTTCCAAAAGTCGTCAAGAGCCGTATCCGCATCAGCGTTCGTAGGATCCATAACGCCGATAGCAACGTCATCGTTTCTGCCAAGGCCGAGTCCGAGCGTGAAGAACAGCGCGTCCGTGCCGTACTTTTCTTCGATCTTCGCTTTAGCGTAAGCTGCGCTCAACTGGCTGACAAAGCCGAGAGCCGCGCTCGTTCCGGAGCCGGAACCCATGTTGTATCCGCGGTTCTGATTATATCCGGGAGCGGTAAAGTTCGTACTTCCCAAGCTGGGAGCGCCGTCGGACATCAAAACCAAAACGGGCTTTATCTTATTGCCTTCTACCACGGTGGAATTGCCTTCGTCAAGGAACTGCTCCATCGCCGTGATGATACCTCTTTGCATATAGGTAGCGCCGACGACCTCTACCGCTTCGGAGCTCGTAGAGGGTCTTGTGTTCGTTCCCTCGATACGAAGATCTCTATCAAGGCTGATAGTCTCCGTGGTACTTCGGTCGCCCGAGATCGTGTAGTTCAAATACTGTCCGTCCGAGCCCGTCGTGTATCTGCCGAGAGGGAGAAGAACGACCGCACCTTCAGTGTAGTTATTGTTACTGCTCGAAGAACCCGAGTAAAGCACTATGCCGACACGGTTATATTTGTTGGTTTCCAAAAGAGCCTTGATGCTCTCGTTTGCCGCCTGCACCAATTCCTCGGCAACGTCGTTATCACCGTCGTTCATACTTCCGCTGACGTCAAGTACGAGCATCGAATCGGTAGGTACGTGCGACATACCCGTAATGCTCATATTTGCCGCCATCGTGGATAAAGCCACGAGGAAGCTTTGAGGGTCATCTTGAGATATTCCCATTCCCGAAAGAGCCGCCTCATCGGTGAACACGGATTTGTCCATCCATACACCGCCTGCATTCTCGGTGGATAAATCACCGACTAAATGGAAGAAATCCCGATAGTCGTTCCACGTGGGAAGATCCGCCTCGCGATCTCCGCTTACGGCGGATACCGACATAGCAGTCATGGGAAGCATTGTGAACAGAAGAACGATTGCAAGAAATACGCTCGTAATTCTGTTCCCGATTGTTTGCTTGTAAGTCATACGATGACCTCCTTTATATGTAGCTCACTTATTTTTTATGACGTTAACGGGGCTTCGGCTAAAGCGCCCCTTCTCATTTGCCCCGAATTTATAGGGCAAATTTCCAATTTTATTATACAGCATTTACGCACGTATTGCAATAATTTCTTTATGAATTTTTTATAAAAGTGACTCGGCTTCCCCCGTCGACATATTACGGTTGACAAATCGCCTTATTGCGTGTATAATTAAGGCTCACGGAATAAGTCAAAAGGAGGGCCTTATGGAAAAAAAGGACGAACGTACGATTAGCCTTAACCGTAAGGCTTTTCACGATTATTTTGTAGAGGAGACCTACGAAGCAGGCATTGAGCTCGTCGGCACGGAAGTCAAGAGCTTACGGCAAGGAGCGGTAAACATAAAGGATAGCTATTGCAGTATCGACGAAGGTGAGCTTTTTGTTATCGGAATGCACATAAGTCCTTACGAAAAGGGGAATATCTATAATAAGGATCCTCTTCGTAAGCGCAAGCTTTTGATGCACAAAAAAGAGATAATCAAGCTCTTTTCGCTTGTGTCAAAGCAAGGCTACAGTCTTGTTCCGATATCTCTTTATTTCAAAAATTCCAAAATAAAGATGTCCGTGGGACTGTGCAAGGGTAAGAAGCTCTACGATAAGCGTGAGGATATAGCAAAAAGAGATGCAAAACGCAATATCGACAGAGCGATGAAAAACAGATAAAAAGGAGCGTTGCTCCTTTACTATAAGGGGGCGTAAAGGTTTCGACGGGGATCATGAAGTACGATAAGCGAGCAGCGGCGCGGAACGCTTAAAACAACGCAATTTTTAAAAATAAACGCTAACAATAATTTAGCTTACGCTGCCTAAATAGGCGGCCGTCGACCCGCGGAGTACTGCGGCTGCGGAATCGGCGTCATTTTGCAGTGAACGTGTATTCTCTAAAGCTTTGAGGAGAGTCATGAATCTATGAAGCTACAAACGCATTTGCCCGATATGTGACGTGTGCGCTTGGAAATTAAAACATATCTGCGCTCGGAGAAAGTTGTATGGATCGATTTTCGGACAGGGGTTCGATTCCCCTCGCCTCCACCAAAAAATACCGTTGCCTCTTTAGAGGCGGCGGTGTTTTTTATTTGGAAGGGAATCGAACGGGTTGGTAGTGAATGACAGTCCGGTGGACTGTCAGAGCCAACCCCGACCGAGCCCGCAGGCGAGAACGATTCCCCTCGCCTCCACC
>JAZRTW010000132.1:0-6999 GCA_045652265.1 Eubacteriales bacterium
GGTATAAAATCGAGGCTTGTACTCAACGCGTTACTGTCGCAGACGGTGTTTGGGACAGCAACGGAAGTTTCAGACCGAACGCTAACATCTTATATGCGGATACAGTATATTTCTATGCGAAATTTGAGACAGGCTCTATCACGATAGAACGTGAAAACGCTTATCCTAACCAAACATTCGTATATCACATTCAATCGTCGGGAGCAACACCCGTTGATATGTACGTTTCACTCGAATGCGACAAAAACGGCAACGGAAGCGTTGAAATACTCGAGGTTCCGCTCGGTCAATCCTACACAATAACAGAATGCGAGGATTGGAGTTGGCGGCATGAGATAGAAAAACAGCAAACACAGACGAACGGCGAAAGCGACGAAGAGCGGCACTTAACATACAAATTCGATTCCCCTGTTATAGAAGATCATTGGCTTAACGGATTCGACAGTCCGACCGAAAACGTTTTCGGCAAAACCGAATGAAGGTGAATGATATATGAAGACAGCAAAAAGATTCACAATATTAATAATCACCGCTATCGCTATCGTTGCGATCACCTCGATTTCTTTGGTAGCAGCGTATATGTTCAAACGCAGTTCGGAGCTCGAGAACCAATTTACACCCGCTATCGTACAATGCGACGTTGTTGAAAATTTCGACACTGAGGGAAAAGCTTCGGAAAAAACGTCTGTCAAGGTCAAAAATACGAGCAACATTGATGCTTACATCCGTTTGCGAGTCGTTATGTATTGGCAAGACAGTAAGGGTAACCCTGTTGGACGTACGAGTCCAGAAAACAAATTTGGCGGCGACTGGAAATACGACACTGAAAATTGGATCTATGACGAAGCCGAGCAAACGTTCTATTACAAAAAGACCGTTTCTCCCGAGGCTTCAACGCTTGAGCTGTTCGCGAAGGATTTTGACGGTATCAGACTCGAAGCTAAGGACGAGGAGTTCGATGGTCAGATATACACTTACCACCCTGTTATCGAATTCATTGCGGAAGCAATTCAAAGCAAACCGACAGATGCGGTTTTGAGTTGGGACGTTACGCTCGACTCAAGCGGTAATATTTCGGGATTAAAATAATAACAAAAATAAGCAACTTAAACGTTGCTTATTTTTTTATCCTAAATTAGTTCAAGTTTTTATACTTTTTTCCTGTTTAATAGGCAAAAAATGCTATTATTTCAGAACAGTTATTGATATTTCATTCTCATAATGATATAATGAAAACGATATATTATACATCAAAATGCAATGTTTGGAGAAATGGTATGGCAGTTTGTTATAATAAATTATGGAAATTATTGATAGATAAAAAAATGAAGAAAAAGGACCTCATTTCCGCTACAGGAATAAGTAAAGGTACGATGGCGAAGCTCAGCCATGACGAGAATGTCAACACCGAAGTGCTCGTGCGAATATGCAAGACGTTAGGCTGTGATATCGGTGACATCATGGAAGTAGTACAAACAGAAAAGGACGGTTGCGAAAATGACTGAATTTGACAAAAAGATTATTGAAAACTTTCCCGGAAAGATCGTTAGAAAAGATCTGACTTCACTTATGAAAAAAGGAGCTAACGTGCCGACTTATGTTCTTGAATATTTGCTTGGAATGTATTGCGCAACCGACGACGATGACGTCATCGAAATGGGGATGCAAAAAATACGCCGCATTTTGAGCGAGAACTACGTTCGTCCTGACCAAAGTGAATATGTTAAATCGAAGCTTCGCGAGGAAGGACAATATACGATCATTGACAAAATCACAGTTAATTATGATGACCGCGAGGATAAATACGTTGCTCGGTTCACTAATCTTCGTTTAGATCCGTTTGAGGTGAGCAGTGATCTTGTCACCCACAACGAAAAGCTTCTTATCGGTGGTATTTGGTGCATCATAAAGATGGAATACGTTGGGCTTGGGAATGACGAGGACAAAAACGATGAAGCTGATATTTTCGGAAACAAGATACTCAAAAAGCAAGTCAAGAAAAAAAGATCGAGATATGACTCCCCGTTTAACATTGTTTCTTTGAAGCCTATACAGATGCCAAACCTTGATCTTGATGAGATAAAGGATGCAAGAGCTAATTTTACGAAAGATGAATGGATCGACTTGATCCTTCGCTCGGCGGGATATGAACCGAACGAATTGACGCAGAAGGAAAAACTCCATTATTTGCTCAGATTCGTTCCGTTCATTCAGAAAAACTACAATCTCGTTGAGCTCGGACCGCGTGGAACGGGTAAATCACACGTTTACAGCGAGATATCCCCCTACTCTATCCTTATGAGCAGCGGTACGACTACTGTTTCGAATATGTTCTATAATATGTCGCGCCGCACCGTTGGACTTGTCGGAAATTGGGATTGCATTGCATTTGACGAGGTTGCGGGTATCACTCAAGCCTCGGGCGATATGATACAGACTATGAAGAATTTTATGGCAAACGGTTCTTTTGCGCGCGGGACTGACTCTATAAGCTCCGATGCGTCGATCGCCTTCGAGGGTAATACGTTCAGAAGCGTTTCCGATATGATGAGAACGACGAATCTTTTTGAGCCATTTCCGAAAAGTTTTAACAACGACTCTGCGTTCTTCGACAGGATACACGCCTATTTACCCGGTTGGGAAACTCCGAAGCTTCGTTCCTCGCTATTCACCCAAAGCTACGGATGGATCGCAGACTGTCTCGCTGAATTTTGCCACGAAATGAGAAAATACGATTTCACAAACTCGTTCGGTGAATATTTCGCTTTAAATTCATGCTTCAACACGCGCGATAGTATCGCTGTCGGCAGAACGTTCTCGGGACTTGCAAAATTGATCTATCCTAATGAGATAATGGACAAAGAAGAAGCTCGCGAGATACTTGAATATGCTATCGAATGTCGCCGTCGCGTTAAAGAGCAGCTTCGCAAAATGACGCCAAGTGAGTTCAGCGACGTTGAGCTTGGGTATATCGATATCGATACAGAAGAAGAAACGATCGTTTCCCTTCCCGAAATTGCCGAAAATACGCTTATCTTCGACGGATATGAAGCGGAGGGTTATGTATATGGTATCGGTCGCTCCGTCAAAGATATGATAGGAATATACAGACTTGAAAACAAGCTTATTGACGGAACGGGGACGCTGAATTTCAAAAACGTTGAAGGATTGGCGCACTCACAAAAAAGCGTTAAAGACTCACTGAACGCTGCGTTTAACTATTTTGCGGAAAACGCCAACGATTTCACAGGAAATTACTTTGAAAAATATGACTACACGCTCTATTTTAACGATCTTCAAAGCAAAGGGGTTTGCGACGAGATATCGGTTGCGGAGGTTGTTGGGCTATTCTCTGCCCTTTCGGAAAAACCGACGTTTCCGTCACTCGTTATTTGTGGCAGAGTCGTTATGTCGGGCAGTATGATGCCAATTACAACTGACCTTGAGGATATTTTGATTGCGGCGGCGAATGCGGGCGCGAAAAAAATATTGCTCCCGTCTGACTGCAAAGCTAATTACAATAAGCTGAAGGACAGCTTGAAAAATGAGCTTGAAGCTATATTCTATTCAACACCGCTTGATGCTGTCAGAAAAGCGCTGGTTCACTGATCATTATAATTAGGAGAGATTAAAAAATGGCTACAGAAAGATTTATATGCAAAAAATGCGATTGTGTTGTTGATATTGACACAAGACGCAAAAATAAAACTTGTCCGTATTGCTCGGCTGATCTCTCATGGCACAGAATGAGGTACAACACGGTTGTCAAAAACAAGATGTACAGGGGTGATTTCGGCACTTCAGAAAAGAAAGTGAAGATCCCTGCGGGTACGAAGGAGATAGAAGACGGTGCGTTCCAAGACAGCTATTCGATTGAAGAGATATCTTTTCCAAAATCTCTTCAAGAGATACCTGCAAATTGCTTTAAGCAATGCCGTTCCTTACGAAAGATAGTCATCCCGGGAAACATTAAGCGCATCGGTTCTTCGGCATTTGAAGGCTGCTCTGCTCTAGAAGAGGTCATCTTGTCGGAGGGTGTCGAAGTGATCGGCTGGCGTTGCTTTGAATGGTGCAACAAATTAAAGAAGATATCGTTGCCCAAATCACTTAAAACCATAAATTCCGATGCATTCAACATACATATCGTTGATTTCAAATATATTTCCCTGCCGCCCAAAATAGAATATATCGGAATGGATGCATTCGGTCCTTCCTTCAAGCAAGACAAGATCTTGTGGTCTGTATCGGAGGGGACTTACGGTGAGGAATATTTAAAAAAGAAAGAATTTACCTATCAAACGATCAACAATGACTCGGGGCTTATTTTATCTGAGAATATTGTTGACAACACTCTATATTACTATCCGGAACACAACAATATCGTTGTTGTTCCCGACGGTGTCAAGAAGATCGCCGAGGGAGCGTTTTCAAATCATGAGGAAATAAAGGAGATAATCTTTCCGGAGTCGCTTCGTGTTATTGAAGCAAATGCATTTTCAAAATGTACCGGTATTACAAAAATAGAATTTAACGATCAATTAAAGGAGATAGGCTCGAAGGCATTTTATGACGTCTGTTTGCCAATAGTCGATCTCCCGAAATCCATAGAAAAGCTCGAATTTGATGCATTCAAAAAAAATTGTTTCATTTCTATCGGCGATGAAATGCCGTTTTATGATTCAAAATGTGCCGCTATTAACGAAAAAAAGGCAATTGTTGATCAAAAAGAACAGGCTAAAAGTCAGCTTATCGAAAAACAAAAAACACTCACAATTCAGCTCGACGATTTGAAAAAAGCACCGCCGACTGAGATTAAAAACATCCCATACTATCAAAATCTTATTGATGAACTTGCAAAAAAATTGACAGAAAAGAAAGATGAGACAAGTTCCAAGATAGAAAGTCTGTCTTCTCAAAAACAAGAACGGGAGAACAAGATCACACGTCTGACAAACGAGAAAAAAAGCACGTTTTTTCTCTCGTTTTCAAAGAAAAAGGAAATTTCTGCCGCTATCGAAGTTGCCCAAAACGAGATTTTAGCGATTGATGATGAGAAAGCAAAGGCTTTGGATGAACTTTTGGCGTTCAAGAACGATATTACAAAAAAACAAGACCAAGCGAAAAACTCATTATCGGCTTTACAAGCGATGAAAAGCGATTGGAAAACAAAAATTGATTTTTTATTTAACGACCTTAATTTGCTTGAAAAAGAAGAAAAAAAGCTCACAAGCGAGATTGAAGAAGCAAAAGAAGATTTTGAAAAAAGCAAAGTCGAGTTGACGCTTGAACACAAAGAATGGAAAAGAGAAAGAGAAAAAGCGTTAATTTCTTTGAAAACGAGAGAACTCAACGACAAAAAAAAGTCGCTCATATCATCGCTCAAGCTTCCTGCTTACAAAAACATACCTGTTTTCAAGTTTTCACCGCGAGATGCTATTATTGAAGAAGAGCTTCTAAACGATGCTTATCTCGGAAGTGTTGAAAATATCAACGAGCGAAATGCTGCTTTAACTCATAACAAATATATTAATTCAAAGAAAAATATAATAAACGAAATAATCGAGTTAAATCTTTCACTCGGATGCGACGAATACGATAGAATTGAAAAATACAAGATCGTTGATATTCCACGCGATAAATACATAGAGCTTCCAAAAAGATTCAAAAACTTAAACGCTCATTTTTCGACGTTTGACGAATGGATCGAACTTAAAAACTCCCACAAAATGATCGTCACACCAAAAGAAAATGAGTTCTTTGACAAGTTTTTCGCTGATTCGGACTTTTTGTCGTTTTCGGACGGTGCGAGGTTTTTATATCTTTTCCCGTACTGTATTGCCGTTTGTAACCAAAAACAACAAATAAAAGTTGTAACTTATGACAAGGTAACGATAAGACTTGAACAAACGATGCACGAAACCGAATCGGGTGACATCCCCGCGCACGGTGAATTTATTAAAGAGCGACACAAGTATTTGAACGCCGACGGCTCCGTCAGCAAACGATACAAGGTCAATCCGTTGGTGAAGATATACAGGCTGACTTCCATTGTATTTAATTTTGGTGACGACAGCATTTCTTTTCCGACAAACACATACCGCGAAGCATTGATGCTCGAAGATGCTTTCGGCGGATTTTTGCAATCGTTTGAAACCGAAAGCAAAAGGGCATTATACAAATTCATTATTTCATCAGCTGATCTCGATACTATCGAGGAAGCGATCGTATTACAAGAAAAGCTTATAAAGGAACAAGAAGCTATTGAGAAAGAACGAATTGCCATCGAAGCAAGACGTTCTGAAGAAGAAAAGCTTGCAAAACAAAAAGCTGACGAGGAAAAGAAAAAGGCGATCATTCAACGGCAAAAAGAGATCAACGCAGAAAGAAAACGCCAAGAAAAGCAAAAGGAAGAGGAAGCGCGGCGTATTGCAAAGCTTTTTGACGACAGCTTTGAGGATAACAAAGACGAAATTGCCACCCAAAGTGCTCCCAAAGCAGCAATGGCGTTTGAGGTTGAGGGAAAACGTTTGATCTCGAACACTGTTTTCAAGGTTGCTTTACGGCTTATTAACGATAGCTTTGCCGCTGAAGCCGTTTCGTATTTCACCGACAATTCGGGCGAGATCATAAGCAATAAAAAGAAGATATCATTTACTCCCGACTCTAAGAGCTTGAGCGTTGGGTTTATTCTCAACTCGGGTATCGATTATACCGCTATGAAAAAATGCTATATGCATTTTGAGGTACAAGGTGAATCGATCGGAGAGATCGAATTTGACTCTAACATTTCATTCTATTCTGATTTTTAACTTTATATTTATAATATATTAACACGGAGGTGTTGTAATTGTCCACTTACAGATGTATTGGCTGTGGTGCGGTCGAAGAACGAAACAAAAAAAGCAGTTGCTCGTTTTGCGGGTTTCTTATGTATGAAGAGCCTTATGACAGAGCGATGTTGTTGAAATCGGAAATAACTGCGTTTTTTAACTGTTTGAC
>JAZRTW010000133.1:0-2600 GCA_045652265.1 Eubacteriales bacterium
AGAGGACTGTGGGGCTGTTCGGAAAGCGGATATTACGCCTTCGACGGCGATATGAATTATCAGTATAAGGCGTTCGGATGCGGAAGTCTTGCCTTAAAGAGCGACGTTGACAGCGAGCTTGTCATTTCTCCTTATTCATCGTTTTTATTTGCACTCAAGGATAACCAGTCGGCATACCGAAATCTAATAAATTTACGTGATAGCGGCTTTTACGGGAGATTTGGCTTTTACGAGGCTGTTGACTTTACGAAGGAAAGAGTCGGAAACGGCTACGGTGCGGTTATGAGCTATATGGCGCACCACGTCGGTATGAGCTTTGTTGCTTGCGTTAATCTGTGCCTCGGCAATTTAATGCAAAAGCGCTTTATGCATGATCCGAAAACGAGAAGCGCAAGAAGCCTTTTGTGTGAAGCAATACCTTCCGATGCCGTCGTATCGAAGAACAAATATAAGACCTCGTCACCCGAAAGAAGAAGCAGATTCATAAGAGATGCGATGGCTTTCGTAAAGAATTCGGACGAGCGTAAGACTGCCGTTATAAGCAATAACCGTACCGTTATTGTTGCCGATTCAAAGGGTAAGATAGCCATGCACGATGGTGAAAGAAGCATTAATATACCCGATGTGAGCCTTAAGCTTTTTGCGGTAACAGGCGGTAAGACGAAAGAACTTTTTTGCACGGATAAGACGGTATTTGAATATAACAGCACCTTCTTCCGTTTCAGTCACGAGGAAGAGGGCTTTAAGGCGAAGGTGGAGTTTACGCTTTCTGCAAAGGGCGCGGTCATCGGCATAAAATGCGAGATAGAGAGCGAGACGGACGTTGAAAGCCTTATCCTTTACTATGAGCCGCTTGGTGAAAGAATGAGCGCGTATCTTTCTCACAGCGCCTACGTCGGTTTATTTTCCGAAGCTCGTACCTTGGAAAAAGGCGTCGTTATTTCCGTAAAAAACAGGGGAGAGGATTCTGGAAGCGAGTATATATGTACGGTATCTTCGGAAGACCTTGTCAGCATTAACACGAAAAAAGATAAGATCTTTCCAAACGGATTTGATATTTCCGCTTTCGAAAACGGCAGTCTTGATTATTCGCATTCCCCCGAGGGCGTTTTGTTATATCCGATGTGCGCGATAAAAAGCGAGCTTGCAAGAAAAGGCAAAAAATATACCTGTAACTTTGCGATTTCCGCGTCCGATAACGATGAGGAAGCGATAAATCTTTGCGAAAGCGAGCTTTGCCGCCTTGCAACGTCAAGCGATGAAATAAAGGGTGAGCTTTCCACGGTGTGCCGCCTTGCCTACGAAATATCGAGATTTTCCGAAACTGATACGGAGCTTTATGAGAGGGTAAAGAACGCTTTGAGCATAAAAGAAAAAAACTCGTTTTCGGGAAACGTCAGAGGGCTTTGGAAATTCGGTATATCGGGCGACCTGCCGATAATTTTGTGCAGCTTTAAAGGCGGTAATACGGACAAAATAAGCTCGCTTTTGCGTATTCACAGACTGCTTACCATCAAAAATTGCCGCTTTAATCCCGTTATACTTTGCTATGAGTCCGACGGCTATTTTAAGGCAAACAAAAAGGAGCTTGCGCGTATTGCGGAAAAACTCGGAAGCGCGGCTTTAATAGGCGCAAGAAGCGGTATCTTTTTTATCGAAGCCGATGCCTTAAGCAGTGAAGAGCTTGAAAATCTCAAAGGATTTTGCGCGGCAAATATTGACTGTGAAGCCCCGCGCGATGACATTCAAACGGATATAGCCGTACGCGAGGTGTTTGATGCAGAGCCCGTAACGGAGGAATTCCCCGTAATAAAACAGGTATACGGCGGCTACTTCACGGAAGACGGCTTTGTGTGCGAGAGAGGGAAGGAACACCCTCCGTGGAGCTTCGTTACGGCATCCTATTGCTTCGGAAGCATAGTCTGTGACTGTAGCTTCGGCTACAGCTACGTGCTCAATTCTCAGATGGGAATGATAACCCATAAGTCAAGCGACCTTCTTCGAGCAGACCACGGTGAGAAGCTTTATCTTTCGTATAACGGAAATCTTTTCGACCTTGCATTTTGCAGTAAGTGGGTATATTTCGGCAAAAAGGGCGCTGTATATTTCGGTAAGATAGGCGACTTAAAATACTGCGTAGACGTCGGTATCTCCAAAAGAGATTTTATAAAATCCTTCACCGTGAATATTGAGGGCGGACGCGGCGCAAAGCTAATTTTTAAAACGGATGCGATAATGGGCGAAGTGGGCGGAAACGTTGCTTACGGTAAAGACGGCAAACTTTTTACCTTCTCAAAACGCGGCGGTTTCCTTAACGATTATAAGGGCTTTTCATTCCTTGAAAACGGCGTGATAATCGGCGAAGAAAGGCAGTGGGAGACGTATATCGACTCAAATGATACGACGCTTCACGCATACGTCGGTGCATACCGCACGAAAGAGCAACGTAAGCGTATGGAAGCTTTATGTGACGGCAGAGCTTTCGTCTTGAGCGTAGAGGAATATTTGCCTAAAAACAAGCTTCAAAGTGATTTTGGTGGCATAAACGCTTTTGCTGACTTCTGGCTTCCGTATCAAAATACGGTGTGCAGGATACTTGC
>JAZRTW010000134.1:0-3301 GCA_045652265.1 Eubacteriales bacterium
GGATCTCACAGAATGAGAATGTGCACGGAGGAAGCGGAAGAATACGTAAAAAGTATCTTATCTTTACGCGATGAATACAAGGGGCAGATCGAGATATATATCGGCTTTGAGACGGAATACTTCCCTGCTCTGTATGAAGAATACAAAAAATTCATATCGCAGTTTCCGATAGACTATCTCATACTCGGTCAGCATTTCGTCCCGCAAGAGAAAAACGGCAAATACGTAGGCGCGCCGTTTATCGAGGAAGAATATTTAAAGCTATACGTAGACCTATGCATCGAGGCTGTTAACACGGGCGATTTTACCTACGTTGCTCACCCCGACGTAGTAAATTTCAAGGGCGACAAGGACGTATATCTTGCGCATATGTCAAGGCTTGTGAAAGCAATGAAGGAAAAGAATATACCCGCAGAATTTAATTTGCTCGGTTTTGCCTCATACAGACACTACCCCACAAGCGAGTTTTTTGCCCTTGCAAAAGAGGCAGGCTTACCCGTTATCTTGGGAAGCGATGCACATATACCGCGCCACTGCGGACATCAAGAATACACCGAAAGAGGAAGGGCCGTATTAAGAGAGCTCGGTATCACGCCGATTGATACGGTGGAGCTTGTAAAACCTAAATTTTAGTTGGCATACAAAAAAGCTTGGCAGTTTTAAGCTGCCAAGCTTTTTTAATTAATACATTCCGCCCATACCGCCCTGTGCGGCTGCCTCGGGTGCTTTTTCGGGGATATCTGCTACTACCGCCTCTGTGGTAAGGACCATTGCGGCGATGGAAGCGGCGTTCTGAAGCGCGCTTCTCGTAACCTTCGTGGGATCGATGATACCGGAGGCGAACATATCAACGAACTTTTCGTTATATGCGTCGAAGCCGTAGTTAACTTCACCCTTTGAAAGTATCTCGTTGAGTACGACGCTTCCTTCAAATCCTGCGTTTTCGGCAATCTGTCTTACGGGCTCTTCAAGAGCTCTCATAACGATCTTGATACCCGTCTTCTCGTCGCCCTCTGCTTTCTCAAGAAGCTTTGCAACCTCGGGAATTGCATTTACGAATGCCGTTCCGCCGCCTGCTACGATACCTTCTTCGACAGCCGCCTTGGTTGCGTTCAAAGCATCTTCAATGCGGAGCTTCTTTTCTTTCATCTCTACTTCCGTAGCCGCGCCGACCTTAATTACGGCAACGCCGCCTGCAAGCTTTGCAAGTCTTTCTTGGAGTTTTTCCTTATCAAAGTCGCTCGTCGTAGTTTCGATAGATGCCTTTATCTGTGCTACTCTTGCGGCAATTTCCTCGCTTTCGCCCTTACCGCCGACGATTATAGTTTTTTCCTTATCTACCTTTATCTGCGAAGCACTGCCGAGCATATCGAGCGTTGCGCTCTTAAGCTCAAGGCCTACCTCTTCGGAGATGACCTCTCCGCCCGTGAGGATAGCTATATCGCGAAGCATTTCCTTACGTCTGTCGCCAAAGCCGGGAGCTTTGATGGCAACGCAGGTAAAGGTGCCTCTGATTCTGTTTACGAGAAGAGTGGAAAGCGCTTCGCCTTCAACGTCTTCTGCAATTATTACGAGCTTCTTGCCCGACTGTACTATCTGCTCAAGCAAAGGAAGAAGCTCTTGAATGGAGGATATCTTCTTATCGGTGATGAGTACGAGAGCATCGTCGATAACTGCCTCCATCTTATCCGTATCGGTTACCATATAGGGAGAGATGTAGCCTCTGTCAAACTGCATTCCCTCTACGACCTCGCAATAGGTTTCGGCGGACTTGCTTTCCTCAACGGTGATAACGCCGTCAGCGCTGACCTTATCCATAGCATCAGCGATAAGTTTTCCTACGACCTCATCGGCAGAGGATATCGTTCCTACCTTTGCAATATCGGCGCTTCCGTTGATCTTCTGGGAATTCGCTTTAAACGCCTTTACTGCGGCGTCGGTAGCCTCTTGGATACCTTTTCTTATAATGATGGGGTTTGCACCTGCTGTGACGTTCTTCATACCTTCTCTTATGAGAGCCTGCGCAAGTACGGTTGCGGACGTCGTGCCGTCGCCTGCGGCGTCGTTGGTCTTCGTTGCTACCTCTTTGACGATCTGTGCGCCCATATTCTCAAATCTGTCTTCAAGCTCAATCTCTTTTGCTATGGACACGCCGTCGTTTATAATGATGGGAGTGCCGTACTTTTTATCCAAAACTACGTTTCTTCCCTTGGGGCCGAGGGTCACCTTTACGGTGTTCGCCAAAATGTCGATTCCGCGAAGAAGTGCCTCGCGAGCTTCGGTTCCGTTCTTTATCTCTTTTGCCATTGTAAATCACTCCTTATTCAACTATTGCGAGTATGTCGTTTTGACGTACCACGATGTATTCTTCGCCGTCAAGCTTGATCTCCGTTCCGGAATACTTGCTTGTGATGACCTTGTCTCCCGCTTTAACGGTCATTACGACCTCCTTGCCGTCAACATTTCCGCCGGGACCTACGGCAATAACCTCTGCAACCTGAGGCTTCTCTTTGGCAGTACCCGTAAGAATGATACCGCTTTTTGTGGTCTCTTCTGCCTCGGTCATTTTTAAAACAACTCTGTCTGCGATGGGTATGAGCTTCATCGTAAACTCCTCCTTTATATACGTGTTTTGTTTTTAAATTTCATTTAGCACTCATTTTATTTGAGTGCTAAAAATATATTAACACATTTTTTGGAAATTGCAATAGGTTTTATGAAAAAAATCCATCTTACTCCAAATTTCTTACACATCTCGAATATTCCCATTTATTTGAAAGTATATTCGATTATGAGGTGAGAAATATTGAGATTTTTAGAATACGTAAACAATCTTTTGTGGGGCCCTTTGGGTTCGCTTTTCATTTTGGGCGGCGGTATATATCTGCTTATTAAGCTCAAATTTTTCTATATCTTACACCCCGTTAAAACTCTTAAGTCGGCTTCGGTAGGCGGTGGCGGTGTCAGTGCTATGCTTTCGGCACTCGGCGGCTCTATCGGAGTAGGAAACATCGTCGGTGTCGGTGTCGCACTCTCACTCGGCGGTGCGGGTGCGGTGTTTTGGATGTGGGTCTGCGCTCTTATTACGGCAGTACTTAAATATGCGGAAATATATCTCGCCGTAAAGCATAAGGGACGTGCAAACGGCGGACCTATGTATTATTTGCGACTTTTAAATATACCTTTTCTTCCCGAAATATTTTGTGCTTTATGTATTATCTCATCGTTTGGCATAGGCTGTACGGTTCAAAGCAACGCCGTGGCATTAGCGGCGACACCTTTAGGAATATCAGACGTATCG
>JAZRTW010000135.1:0-4460 GCA_045652265.1 Eubacteriales bacterium
ACACAGCGAACTTGAGATAGGCAGAGTATGCGTACAGCTTGCAAGCCCCGACTTTAAGTATATGAGCGGCGAAACGCTCACCTTGGAAGGCGGACTCGGTCAAAGACCGTAATCAAATAACAAACGAACAAGCCACCTCGAAATCGGGGTGGCTTGACATATTTTGACAGTTATAGTATAATTGGCGTGTTACCATCGTATACATTTGGTACGGAGGACGGTTATGAAAAGGCTAATTATATTATTACTTGTCATTTCCGCGCTTTTTACACTTGGCTGTGCAAACAAGAACTTTTCGGAAATGAGCGACGGAGAAATATTGCAAAATATAAGCGCCCGCGGTCTTTACGGCACTTGGAAGCCCGTAGGTGACCATAGCGACGAGCTCGTGCTTTCCAAAACGGGAGCAAAGCTTGGAGATGAAATCGGTGGCTGGAACTACGGCAAAGAAGGCGTGCGCGTGCAGATCGGTGACGGTGCATTTTACTGTAACGTTTTGGTGCAGGATAAAAAAATACGCCTTGAGCTTGACGGACATCTTTTCGTAAGAGACGAGCAGATAACCGAGCATACGCTCTCACCGGAGAATTTCTGGGATTATTTCAAACTGGCAAAAACAGATTCGTGGCAGGAAAACGAAGGCGCGATGTGGTATGAGAGGGAATATGTGCTCACGCTCCAAGATAAATACGGGCTTTGTTATGCCGACGGCATAGAGATAACGGCAGAGCTTACGAAGCGTTGTTATGATTACGAGATAGATTACGCAGAGAAAATCTTTAAGATAACTCAAAAAGACGAAAGCTATGAGGACGAAACGACAAACTCAAGCGGAGTCACGGATAAAGGACGCATCGTAATTCACACCGCATTTTTGAAAGAGGGGGAGAGCTACAGCTTCCCGGTACTTTCGGGTGTGAAGGTTACGTCTGTGGAAGGAAAACTGTATACTATTGAATAAGAACTTGGCAAAATAGATAACTTTGAATGAAAGGTCTAATACCCAATAAAACAGTTGATAACCGACAGAAAAAACGGCTTGTGAAAACAAGCCGTTTTTTGTGGTCGGAGTGTTCATAACAAACACTGCCATCGGGTGCTGAATAAAGAAATTCGGCAGTACAAACAGCGACGTTGGCTGTCGGTACTGCCGACTGGTCGGAGTGATGTGATTTGAACACACGACCTCTTGGTCCCGAACCAAGCGCTCTACCAAACTGAGCCACACCCCGAAATATTCTTGATACTCGCAAATTATATCACAAAACCAAAGTGAATGCAATACTTTTATCCGAAAAAAACGAGCTTTGAAAAAAATCGGGATTTCTTTACAGTAACCGTATTGACTTTAAAGCTGTTTTACATTATCATAAAATCAAAGAATTAGATATTCACAAAGGAGAAAATTATGCCATACATAAAGATAAAATGTTATCCCAAAGATGAAAAAATAAAGAAAGAGGTCGCGAGTAAGATAAGCGATACCTTCCTTGAGCTTTGGGGTTGCCCCAAAGAAGCCATATCCGTTTCGTTTGAGGAGGTAGAGCCTTCCGAATGGAATAAGGTTGTGGAAAACGAAATAATGCCGAATGCTGAAAATATGTATATCCTTTCGGGAGAAGAGAAGAAGTAAGCTCGGAAAAGGAGAAATTTTATGAATATTGTAGTTATAGACGGTCAGGGCGGTCAGCTCGGCGCACAGCTTGTCAAGGAGACGTCATCACGTTTTCCCAAAGCAACCGTCACGGCTGTTGGCACTAACGCCGTTGCGGCGGCGGCAATGCATAAGGCGGGAGCGAAAGCGGCAACGGGAGAAAATCCCGTGATAGTCGCGTGCCGCAAAGCAGACGTTATCATCGGCCCTATCGGCATCGTAATAGCAGACTCCCTTCTCGGAGAGGTAACACCCGCGATGGCGACTGCCGTAGGACAAGCGGAGGCGGTGCGCATACTGATACCGATGAACAAATGCGAAAATCTCGTTGCGGGCGTCACGGGTACGAATACGGCTTCATTGATTGCTGACGCTATGGAAAAACTGTGCGGCGTTATTGAAAACAAAAGCTTGTAAATTTTCGAGCTTTTTACTGAAACAGCTTGTATTTTAGGTGTTTTTGTGATATAATCACCCTAAATCCGTTCAAGAAGAACGGTGTCGGAGCAGAAGTTCCTTTTACAGCAGTACAATTACTAAAAATGCTATGAAGGCATTGTTATCTCTGAAGAGACGACAATGCCTTTTTATGTAAACGAAAGGAACGATTGATGAAAAACAAAACCAAGCTTTTAAAAATGATACTTGCAGCGCTCTTTTTGGCACTTGCATACGTAATGCCGTTTTTGACGGGGCAGATTGCCGAGATAGGCTCTATGCTGTGCCCGATGCACATACCCGTACTATTGTGCGGATTTATCTGCGGGTGGCATTGGGGACTTTCGGTAGGATTTATCGCACCGCTTTTTCGCTCTATGCTTACGGGCGGATTCCCACCTATGTTTCCGACTGCCGTTTGTATGGCGTTTGAGCTTGCAACGTACGGTGCTATATGCGGACTTATGTATAAGCTATTTTCTCACAAGAAGCCGTATATCTACCCGTCATTGCTCATCGCGATGCTCGCGGGACGTATTGTTTGGGGAGTTGCTATGGCTATATGCGTCGGTATCGGCGGCGGAAGCTTTACATTTGCGGCGTTTATCGCGGGCGCGGTGACAAACGCCGTACCGGGAATTATCGTTCAGATAGTTTTAGTACCGCTTCTCGTTATGCTTGTTGATAACCCGAAAATTTTAAAATCGGAGAAATTATGATGACAAATCAAACTGAAAGGACAGCAGAGCTTCTTTTGAAGCATTGCAATACTTATCCAAAACTGCAAGCGCAAGACGTTTTTAAATATATATTCCAAAGCGTATTCGGCTGTGAGCATCTTTTGACAAACGAAAGCACGGCGCTTGATTATATAAAGCGCGAATACGAGAGTCGGGAGAAAACGAAAGCGCCGAGAGCGGAAGCACTTGACGGACACTATAGCCGAATTTTTCTTTCGTGTATAGATGAAGGACTTAAGCCCGAAACGCTTGCAAGGCTATTTTGTCTTTCGGCAAGGAAAGAAGACGGTAAAGAACTGCTTTTACAAAAACTTGAAGTCGCAAAAGAGCTTGTAAGAGACGGCAAATTGCCCTTTGACAGTAAATCATTTAACAAAAGCCTTGATAAATGGCGAGCACAGGACTATCCACCTATACATCATTCGGACGAGTTTAGAGAGGATTATCACCCTTCATACCGCGTGGTTGCAAAAAGATACGCTGACTTTTTGCCCGTATTTATCGCAATAGACAGACTATCCGAAAAAGAAACGCTCACGCTTGCGATAGAGGGCGGCAGCGCAAGCGGCAAATCCACGCTTGCGAGCATACTAAAAGAGGTGTATGACTGCAACGTATTCCATACGGACGATTTCTTTTTGCGCCCGGAACAGCGTACGAAAGAACGCTTTGCGGAGGTAGGCGGAAACCTTGACAGAGAGCGTTTTGAAGAAGAGGTGGTAAGCTCGTTAACAAAAAACGAAACGGTGCATTACAGACCATTTGACTGCGGAAAGCAGAGTTTGGGCGACGTGATAAGCGTCACGCCGAAAAAGCTCACCGTCGTCGAGGGCGTATATTCGACGCACCGTGCCTTCGGTAAGTACTACGACCTTGCGGTATTTTTGGATATAGACCCCGAATACCAAAAAAAGCGTATTTTGAAGCGAAATACACAAGCTCTTGCCGAGCGCTTTTTTAATGAATGGATCCCGCTTGAAAACAAATATTTTGCGCAGATGAAGGTGAAGGAAAACTGCGACGAAGTTATAAGAATAGAAGAATAAATTTAAAGCAGAAAACCTCTCGGTTTTCTGCTTTTGCGCGTTTACATCATAACGGAATGTATAATTAATTTTATTTGTTTATATTCAAATGATTTGCATAAGCAGTTTCCTGAAGCCATTTGTATATGCCTTGGATTTGATATTTTTTAGGAAACTCAAATTTTCTTGAAGAAATTGCAACTCCGCCGTTTGCCTTAAAATAAGGTGATGAAATATAATCAACGTTGAGCTCACTGTCGTCTAAACCGAAACCTGCAGTTTCTGCAGATACGTTTATTATAGAGTCAAGATATATTGAGCTGACACGTGATTTTTGACCTGTCATTCCTTGCTTGTCTAAATCAATGATTCTCTTATCGGTAAATATAACTATATCTCTTATAAGAATGAAGCCTGTGCTGATTGTTTCGCCATCCATAAGGTACATTCCATAATCTTGCGTCAGCTTTTCGGGCGTCACTTCGGAAAGGTTACCCATTAATCCTTGTAATATGTTTCCGCCTAGTTTATCCATTAATCCCATTTTAATTCTCCTTTTAATGTCCGTTATGAAATAAAAAGTGCGCAGCCGAAGCTACGCAC
>JAZRTW010000136.1:0-2805 GCA_045652265.1 Eubacteriales bacterium
ACTCCGCCGCCGTCTTTCGCGATACGCCGAGTGCTGTCGCGCCGAGTATCGTCGAGCCCGACCTGGACGTGCCGGGAATAAGTGCAAGGGCTTGGAAGCAACCTATGAAAAACGCCGTATGCGGCTTTAATTTCTCTAAATCATCACACTTTATTCTGTGTCGTGCGTTTTCAAGCCACAAGAACGCAAGGCCGTATAAGATAAGCGCCGCAGCTATAACGTAATTTGACGAAAGGACGCTGTCTATCATATCCTCAAAAAGAAATCCGAGGACTGCCGCAGGTATACACGCTATGACTATTTTAAACCAAAGCCGCCACGTTTTTACGTCGTTTGCAACGGACTTAAAAAACAGTGCGCTATCCTTCTTAAAGCCCTGTCCGTAGCTTGCGTTTTCTATTCTTTTATACGGAAACAGCGTTTTAAAATAAAGCACTATGACGGCAATTATCGAGCCAAACTGTATGACCACCTTGAAAACGTCGAAAAAGCCGTCGGAAACGCTTTTGAGCCCGAGCATATCCTCGAAAAGAATGAGGTGGCCCGTACTGCTTATCGGAAGCCATTCGGTTATTCCCTGAATTATTCCGAGTATTATGACCTTTATGATATCCCACAAAAACATATATCACACTCCAAATATCCAAGATATAAGTGCAATAAGGCACAGCGTGACACTTTCGCCCGCGCCGAGTCCCATCGCAACGTTAAAGTCCGTTTTCCTTTTACGCCTTATGTTTATAAATCTTACAAGTCCGCCCGCAAAGAAGCTTAAGCTGTAAAACGGAGGTAAGAACGCACCTACCGCAAAGCTTGCCGCAGGGAGCTTCAAAAGCACGAGTCCTGCCGAAAATGCCGCGGGAAGCCATACCGCCTTTAAATCTATTCCGCTTGCGAAAAGGGCTCTCACGGAAACTGCACTTTGTACGAGCTGTGCGTCCGAATTTAAAAGTATGAAGAAGCATAATAAAGATGCAGATGCGCCCGCAATACCGCCTGCTATATGCATCGCAAGCTGTACTTTCGGTGATATCCCAAGACGCATTCCCACCTTGTAGGAATCCGTTAGACTGCCCGCCATAGCCGATACCGCCGCAACGAAAAGCACGGAAATGAACATCTGCTTTATATCAAGCCCGAAAATTACGTCCAATGTCATTATCGCAAGCGTTCCGACGGAAGCCGGTACGGATACCGTCATTACGCCGCTTTCGCCCTTTACAGATGCGCCCGCGTGGCAAGCCACGTATCCCATAGCAACAAGCAAAAGTCCGTACACGGCGGGAATACCCGCCATACACAAAAATAAATAAACGAGTATGAATAAAACGGAAGCGGCGGCGTTCTTTGCGACTAAACTCGCAAAAGAGGTCTTTCCCGCTACGGTATATCCGTCTATTCTTCGCCTTTCCTTCGTTTCAAGCCTTGAGATGAACATATCAAGCATAGTACCTACGCCTGCACCTATCATAAGACCTACACCGATCTCAAAGCGGGCGAAATCAGCATTCACAACACGAGACGGCTCCAAGTCAAGCATAAACGGGAGTGATGCAACGTATGAAAACACCGCGCCCGCAAACACCATTACACTTCTCTTAAAGCCCGCTATATATCCGAGTCCCGCAAGAAGCGGCGATAGCGAAAAGTCCGACATATCTCTGCCGCTCTTTGCAAAGAGCCTTAAAGCTATCTCTCGTGCAGAAGTCACTCCCGCGCCCGCGAATGCTCCGAAAAGCGCCTTTTTCGTAAGCGTTTGCTTATGCCCCGTGCCTGCGATTATCATAGATGCGGCAAGGCCTTCGGGAAAATCACATTCCTTGCGCCTGACGTACGCATCTCTCTTTATCCACGTAAAACAAAGCGCGAGAATAAGCACCGCAAGAAGCACGAGTACGCACGGCAGTACGAGCTCGCTTAAAGTAGCGCCCTCGACTTTATCGGAAACTGCGCCCGAGAGGCTGTCGGCAAATTCCTTCTTCTTTGCAAAATAATCTGTAAAACCGTAGATATTGGGTGAAAGATAATAATTCGGCGATTTCGGGACGATAGCGGTCTTTTCAACGATAAGTTCGGGTATAACAGCCGCGAGAACCGCCGAAAGCATAGCCCCCGATACCAAAGCGCTATGTATCAAAACGCATACAGAAACGTCTCTTTTAGATGCGATAGCATATGAAAACAAAACGGAAATGACGGCGGAAAATAGGCACGGTAAAATATACGCGCCCGTCCGAAACGCCATATATAGAGACATCATCGATATAACGGCAGAGCCGAGGATACCTATGAAAATATACAGGACGTTTTTGCGAATAAATTCAATTAATTCTATGCGCCCTCTCTTCATTTTATCCCCTAGCCCTTTAAAACTTTATATTATTAAAATATTATATCACGTTTACAATCTAAATGCAATGTTATTTACGTAATATTTTAAAATTTTACTTTGTAAAAATTCTCTTTTTAACTGTTCCGATAACGATAAATAAGACAGAAAGTACGATGATTCCCGCGCCGATAAGTATAGCGCAATTTGCGAAGAATTCTTCTGGAAGCACCTTGATTATCTCATCGCTTACGGGGTCGAATACCCAATTATCCTTCCCTGCGAAAAAGAGCTTGTGAAAGGCGGTAAAAGCTCTGTCAAAATCAAGGGCGACGAGTACGGTCAAAACGGTGCAAACAGACAAAGTCGTGCCGCCCGCTATCGCAAGAAGGTCGCGTCTTGCAAGCGGCAGTTTCTTCGTTTTATCAAGTATCTCGGCGGCTACCAAAAACGCGGCGCTTATCAAGAGCACCGTG
>JAZRTW010000137.1:0-3358 GCA_045652265.1 Eubacteriales bacterium
CTACCTCATCGCCGCGCTCTGCAGTTGCGCTCGACATTGTTGCGGTTACGTCTGCTGCCGATACGTAAACGGTGCAAGTCGCAACAAGAAGAAGTGCTACTAAAAATGCTGCAATTCTTTTCATTTTGTTTTCTCCTTTAAATTTGTTTTTGCCACCCTCGCGGGTGCTTTGGGTGGTCAAGTTAACCTACCGAATTTATTCTATAACATTTTGTCTGCTTTGTCAACCTATAAATTCAAAAAATTAGCTGTTTTCCATATATTTTTTTGCATAAGTAACAAAATACGGACTTGAAATAAATATCCGCTTGTGTTATTATTAATAAGTGAAAAAACATTTAAAAAAATTCAGATAAGGAGTAGTTTTATGGCTAATTTTCCCACACCTCACATCAACTCGACACCTTCGGATTTTGCGCGTACCGTGCTTATGCCCGGTGACCCTTTGCGCTCTAAATTTATCGCGGAAAATTTCCTTGAAAACGCAAAGCTTATAAACAACGTAAGAGGCGTTCAAGGCTATACGGGAACTTATAAAGGAACGAAAGTAACGGTAATGGCAAGCGGTATGGGCATACCCTCCATGGGTATATACAGCCACGAGCTTTTCACCGTTTACGGAGTCGAAAATATTATGCGTATCGGCTCTGCGGGCGCCTTATGCGAGAAAGTAAACTTGCGCGACATCGTCATAGGAATGGGCGCTTGCACGGACTCAAATTTTGCATCTCAATTTAATCTTCCCGGCACCTTTGCTCCCATCGCAAGCTACGATATGCTTAAAAACTGCGTCGAATGTGCAGAAGAAATCGGTGCAAGTTACCACGTCGGAAATCTCTTTTCGACCGATATGTTCTACGTCGACGAAGCAAATATCGCACCCGAGCTCCGTTCGACGCCCCAGTGGGCAAAAATGGGCGTTCTTGCCGTTGAAATGGAAAGCGCGGGACTTTATATGAACGCCGCAAGATACGGCAAAAACGCACTCGCGATATGCACGGTATCAGACCATCTCGTAACGGGCGAAGGACTTTGCGCCGAAGAAAGACAAACGAGCTTTACCGAGATGATGGAAATAGCGCTCGAAACTGCAAAGAGGCTCGATAAATGAAAAGAGTTTTCCTTATAGTCCTTGACAGCGTAGGAATAGGCGCGCTCCCCGATGCCAAAGATTTCGGCGACGAGGGCGCAAACACCTTAAAAAGCGCTTCACAAAGCCGTTTTTTCAACATAAATAATATGCTTTCGCTCGGCATTTCAAAGATAGAAGGGCTCTCCTATCTCGGCGATGCGCCGTCACTTTCCGCTTCCGTCGGCAGATGCGCGGAAAAGTCTCTCGGTAAAGATACGACAGTCGGTCATTGGGAAATCGCGGGGCTTATATCGCCTGCCGCGCTTCCTACCTTCCCCGACGGATTTCCGAAAGAGCTTATCAACGAATTCGAAGAAAGAACGGGGCGAAAAGTTATATGCAATAAGCCCTATTCGGGTACGGCGGTGCTTGAAGATTACGGTAACGAGCAGCTCGAAACGGGTGCGCTCATCATTTACACCTCCGCGGACAGCGTTTTTCAGATAGCCGCTCACGAGAGCATCATCTCACCCGACGAGCTTTACGGATATTGTAGGATCGCGAGGGATATACTAAAGGGAAAATGGGGCGTCGGCAGAGTTATCGCGCGTCCGTTTGCAACCGACGGGGACGGTAAGTTTTACCGCACCGCAAACCGCCACGATTTTTCGCTTGAGCCGACGGGCAAAACGCTTCTTGATGCTATCACAGAGTCAGAAAAAGAGGTTATCGGTGTCGGAAAAATATCGGATATCTTCGCTCACAGAGGAGTTTCTTCGAAGATTTACACCAAGTCAAACACGGAAGGCATAACGCTCACAAAAGAGCTTCTTTCGAAGGATTTTGACGGGCTTTGCTTCGTAAATTTGGTCGATTTCGATATGGTGTACGGTCACAGAAACGACGTTGACGGCTACGCAAAAGCACTCGCGGAATTCGATGAAGCGCTTCCCGATATAATGAGCGGACTGCGTGATGACGATATGCTTATCGTCACGGCAGACCACGGCTGTGACCCCGGTGACGTAAGCACAGACCATACGAGAGAATACACTCCGCTTATCGTTTACGGCAAGTCTCTTCGCGCCGTAAATTTAGGTACGAGAGAAAGCTTTGCCGACATAGCCGCAACGGTTGCCGAATATCTCGACGTGCCGTTTTTATGCGACGGCAAGAGCTTTTTGGGAGAAATTACAAAATGAGAATGTACGATATAATCGACAAAAAACGACACGGCGGGAGCCTTTCTGACGAAGAGATATGCTTCGTCGTAGGCGGCGCGGTTTCGGGCACGATACCCGACTATCAGCTATCCGCGTGGCTTATGGCTGTATGCATTATGGGAATGGACGAGCGCGAAACCGTCACTTTAACGAAAGCTATGCGCGACAGCGGTGACGTAGCCGATCTTTCGCGCTTCGGCGGTATGTGCGTTGACAAGCACAGCACGGGCGGTGTCGGCGACAAGACCTCGCTTATAGTAGCGCCGATAGTGGCAGCGTGCGGCGCTAAAGTTGCAAAAATGTCGGGGCGCGGGCTTGGGCATACGGGCGGTACCGTCGATAAATTGGAGTCTATAAAAGGATTTAAGACCTCTCTTTCGGCAGAAGAGTTTGCCCTTCAGGTAGAAAATATCGGCATCGCTATAGTAGGCCAAAGCGGAAATTTTGCGCCCGCCGACAAAAAGCTCTACGCGCTTCGCGACGTGACGGCTACGGTGCAAAGTATTCCGCTTATCGCGTCAAGCATAATGAGCAAAAAGCTCGCTTCGGGCTCGGACAGCATCGTGCTCGACGTAAAATACGGTTCGGGCGCATTTATGAAAACGCCCGAAGAAGCAAAGCTCCTTGCAGATAAGATGGTCGAAATAGGCAAATCCTGCGGCAAAAAGGTGCGCGCACTCATAACGAATATGGATATCCCCTTGGGAAGCGCCGTCGGTAACGCCGTCGAGGTGCTTGAAGCCGTTGATATACTAAAAGGCAAAGACGTAGCAAACGATCTTAAAGAAGTATGCTTTGCGCTAGCGGCAAATATGCTCGTGCTCTGCCACGGCATAACTCTTGACCAAGCAAGTGCGACGGTGGAAGAATGCGTAAGAAGCGGTAAGGCACTTGAGAAATTTTGTGAGTGGATCAACGCGCAGGGCGGAAACGACGGCTTTATCCAAAACGCATCGGATATATTCGCGCCGAAATTTGAAAAAGAACTTAAAGCGAACGAGGACGGATATATCTACGCTATGGATACGGAAAAGGTCGGTAAGGCGGCGTGCGTGCTCGGTGC
>JAZRTW010000138.1:0-8847 GCA_045652265.1 Eubacteriales bacterium
GTTGAAGAATACAGCGAATGTGAGTATGCGCTTGGAAAATATAATCTTTGCGATGATAAAGAAAATTATGTCAAAAAGCTTGATTTAATGATAAAAACTACGCAAAACGCCGTCATAAAAGGCGCGAAAGATAAGGAAGAATTTTTGGATATCCTTAAAAAATACAGAAAGGGACTTGCGTAAATGCCAAAGATTTGCGATATTTTTGAATACATAGAGAAGCTTGCTCCGAGTGAAAACAGATGTGAGTGGGATAACGACGGACTGCAGGTTTGTGAAGATGAAACGACGGAAGTTGACAAAGTTTTGCTTTGCCTAGACGTTACGGATTCTGCCATAGATACTGCTGTTAAAGCAGGCATAAAGCTTATAATCAGCCACCACCCTTTGATATTTTCTCCGCTCAAAAGCGTAGAAAACAGCGTGCCTGAAGCGAGACTTGCAATAAAGCTTCTTAAACACGGCATAAGCCTTATATCCGCACACACGCGACTTGACAAAGCGGCGGAGGGCGTCAACGAAACGCTTGCAAATCTTATGGGATTGTCTTTTGCAAAGCGCTTCGGAGAAGACGATATCGGCATAATAGGCAGTATTCATGAAACGGATTGCAAGAGCCTTGCGCTTTTTGCAAAAAAGACGCTTGGCACTCCGAGTGTATCATACGTTTTGGCAGATAAGCCTATAACAAGGCTTGCGCTTGTTTGCGGTTCGGGAAAAGACTTTTTATACGACGCCTTTAGAGAAGGCGCGGACGCTCTTTTGACGGGAGACGTTTCTTACACGGCTTTTATGACTGCGCAAAGACTTGGAATTGCTTTAATAGATGCAGGTCATTTCTATACGGAATTTCCGATTCTGGAAGTTCTTCGCCAAAAGCTCGGTTTAATGTTTCCGAACCTTCAAATAATGATTCACAAAGAAGCTATTACAGAGGAAATATAACTATGTACAAGGTATTGGCCATCGACGGCAACAGTATTTTAAACAGAGCGTATTACGGAATAAGGTTTTTGTCAAACTCAAAAGGAATCCCGACTAACGCTTTGACGGGATACGTGAATATAATTTTAAAGCATATCGAGTCAATAAAGCCCGACGTGACGGTTGTCGCCTTTGACAGAAAGGCTCCTACGTTTAGACATGGGCTCTATGACGGCTATAAGGCGAACAGAAAGGGAATGCCCGACGAGCTTGCCGCACAACTCCCTTATGCAAAAGAAATATCGGAATATATGGGATTTCGAATATTGGAAAGCGACGGCTTTGAAGCGGACGACCTTTTGGGGACTGTGTCAAGACGTTGTAAGTCAAGCGATGCTTTTTGCTATATCCTCACGGGCGACAGAGACGCTTTACAGCTTATAGACGATAACTATACACACGTGCTTTTAGCGGGAAATTCCGATACGGTAATGTTTGACGAGGCAAAATTTTTTGAAAAATATCAAACGAAACCGCAAGGACTTATAGATATAAAGGCTCTTATGGGAGATAGCTCCGACTGTATCCCCGGCGTAAAGGGAATAGGCGAAAAAACCGCTCTTGCGCTTATTGCGCAATACGGCACGCTTGACAACGTATATGATAACATTGACAGCCTTCCCGTCGGTCCTTCGGCAAAGTCGAAGATAGCTTCCGATAAAGAAATGGCATACCTTTCAAAGAAGCTTGCAGAGATTAAGTGCGACGTCGACATTTCGTTTGACGTATCGGACAAGCCAAATATTGATTTCCAAAGCTTAAAAAATCTTTTAAACGAGCTTGAAATGCTATCGGTTTTAAAGAAGGTGACTCCATATTTTTCTAGTGCTGCCTCTAAAGAAGAATCAAACGTATCAGCACCGATTTATTCCGAAAGGAAGATTGTATTTTCGGATGCGTCAAGCGCGCTTTCAAACGGATATACGTATGCAAATTTTGACATTGACAACTTGGCCGTTTACCTTTCAAACGGAAAAGAGGTTCTGCACTTTTTTGCAGAAAAAGACGAGTTTATTACTTTCATTCATGAAAATATATCAAAGCTTTACGTTTATGACAGTAAACTTCTTTACAAATATTTGATATCCGAAGGGAAAAAGCCTAAAGCAACGTTCTCATTTGACGTAATGCTTGCTTCCTACGTTGTAAATTCCGGGCTTCAAAAACATAACGTTGAAAGAGTTATAAATCAATATCTGCATATAGACGACGAAGACTTAAATCCGTCAAAGATAGCATATTACACAGCTTTACTTGCGGCAGAACTTGCAAAACAGCTAGAATTGACAGGACAAGAGAAGCTTTATTACAACATAGAGCTTCCGCTCGCACTCGTTATCGCCGATATGGAAGAAACGGGATTTTACGTTGACGGTGACGGACTTTTTGCATTCGGAAAGGAACTTGAAAAAGATATAAAAGATTGTGAGGAAAGGATATATTTTCTTACCGGCGCGCAGTTTAACATAAATTCTCCAAAACAGCTTGGACATATACTTTTCGAACAAATGGGCATACCCGCCAAAAGGAAAACCAAAACGGGTTACACGACGGATGCGGAAACTTTAGAGCCGCTTGCACCGTATTATCCGGTTGTTGCTGAAGTTCTCGACTACAGAGCGCTTACAAAGCTCAAATCAACCTTTATTGACGCTATGATAAAGGTTATCTCCGAAAAAGACGGACGAATACACACAAGCTTTAACCAAGCTACGACCGCTACGGGACGTCTTTCCTCTGCAGAGCCGAATTTGCAAAACATTCCCATAAGGCAAAAGCGGGGAAGAGAACTTCGCAAATATTTTATGGGTGCGGAAAATAAGGTGCTCGTAGATGCAGACTATTCGCAGATAGAGCTCCGTCTTCTTGCGGAGATTTCCAAAGATGAAACTTTTATTGACACGTTCAAAAGCGGCGAAGACATTCACCGAAAAACCGCGGCGAGTGTTTTCGGTATACCCGAAGAGCTCGTAAGCTCGGAACTTCGTTCAAGAGCTAAAGCTATAAACTTCGGAATAGTTTACGGAATTTCCGCATTTTCACTTGCCAAGGATATAAATACGAGTGTCGCCGAAGCAAAGCGCTATATTGAAAACTATTTAATGAGATATAACGGTGTCAACGATTATCTTTCGACAATAGTTGAAAACGCAAAAGAAAACGGATACGTAACGACACTTTTCGGAAGACGCCGCTATATTCCCGAACTTACGTCTGATAAAAAAATGCTTCAGGGATTTGGTGAAAGAGTCGCAAGAAACAGCCCGATTCAGGGTACGGCTGCCGATATCATCAAGCTTGCTATGGTAAACGTTCATAAGCGCCTCGAGGAATTCCCCGATGCAAAGCTCGTTTTACAGGTGCACGATGAACTGATAATTGAAGCATCTCCGGAGAGTGCAAATGCAGTCGCCGAAATGCTTAAAAACGAGATGGAAAACGTATGCAAAACTGCCGTACCGCTTATGGTAGAGGTAAAAGTGGGAAAAACCTGGTACGACACGAAAGAATAACGGTTTTTTTATAGGCAAAAATCCGCTAAATATTGACTTTTACCATTATTTTATGTTAAAATAATTCGATAATATTAAATTGGGGTGGATTATGGGAAAATCAGTTCTTGTAACGTCCTGCAAGGGCGGTGTCGGAAAATCTACCGTTTCCTGCAACCTTGCCGTTGCACTTGCGGAAACGTATGCTCCAACCGGCAAAAAAAGACGCGGAGTATACAGCGATATTACCGAGATTAACAAAAAAATACTACTTGTTGACTGTGACTTCGGTGTAAGAAGTCTTGACCTTTTTCTCGGAGTAGAGGACACTAATATATACGATATAAGTGACGTGCTTTCGGGAAACGTTACGCTTGATGACGCAGTCAGAAAAGTCGAGGGTAGGGATAATCTCTTCGTGCTTGCGGCACCGATGAGTTATGACAGCGAAAGTTTTCCTGCAGATAAATTCATTGAGCTCATAAAAGAAGCGAAAGAAGAGTACGAATACGTGATTTTGGATTCAGCTCCTGCTCACGCACCGAGCTTCTACGTTGCACAAAAAGCATCTGACAGCGCGATACTTGTTTCTACAAGCTCCTCGTGTGCTTTGAGGGCTGCTGCAAAAACTGCATCGGAACTTACGGCGCTCGGCTGTGAAGACATAAGGCTTGTAATCAATATGTTTGAGCCCAAGAGAGTTCTACGAAAAGAATTTGCGGGTATTATGCAGAGTATTGAAACTTCAAGCGCACAGCTTATCGGCATAATTCCTTTTGACAGCGTAGTCAGCGCAAAGCAGGAAAGGGGATTGCCTCTTGACGTCAGCCGCGATAAGATAGCAAAAAGCTTTAACGAGCTTGCGCAAAGAGTCGTCGGATTTAACGTCCCGTTACCAAAGAAGCTTTTCGGAATCAAAACGAAAAAACTGTTTTAGTTTTAGGAAGGAGAAATAATTATGGAAATAGCTCTTATTGCCGAAAATTCAAAAAAAGAACTTATGACTCAACTCTGCATCGCTTATTGCAATGTTTTGAGCAGACATAATCTTTATACAACGAGTACTTTGGGAAATATGATAGCTGATGCTACCGGTCTTAAAACAGAAAGGTTTTTAAGCGGTCCTCAAGGCGGTATTGAGCAGATCAATACTAAAGTTGAGTTTAACGAGATTGACGCTTTGATTATTTTCAGAGATAACGATAGAACGAATACGAGGGTCAGCGAGTTTGAAGAAGCTCTCATTCGCACGTGTGATGCGCATACTATTCCCGTAGCAACGAATATAGCGACTGCGGAGCTTATCATTTGCGCTATCGAAAGAGGCGACCTCGATTGGAGAGAGTACGTCAACCCCGTATCAAAATACAATAAGAACAAGAGGTAAAAAAACACGTTATGATAAAGAAACCGAGAGGAACAAACGATATACTTCCCGACAGTATATATAAGTGGCAATATCTTGAAAAAACGGTAAAAGAGACGGCTGAAAACTTCGGCTTTAAGGAAATAAGATTTCCCACGTTTGAAGCTACGGAGCTTTTCTTAAGAGGTGTCGGTGACACAACGGATATCGTTCAAAAGGAGATGTACACTTTTGAGGATAAAGAGGGCAGAAGCTTTACACTTCGTCCCGAAGGTACGGCTTCGACTGTAAGAGCGCTCGTTGAAAACGGTCTTTACGGCGGAACCATGCCCCTCAAATATTACTACGTAACGAACTGCTTCCGTTATGAGAAGCCTCAAGCGGGCAGAAGCCGCGAGTTTACACAGTTCGGCGTTGAGGTGTTTGGTGCAGACAGCCCACTTTGCGATGCACAGATAATTTATCTTGCAAATACCGTGTTTAAAAAGCTCGGTATAAACGGCATAAAGCTATATATCAACTCTATTGGCTGTCCCGAGTGCAGAAAGAATTATCACAAGGCACTTCGCGAATATTTTGAAAGCAAGAAGGACGAGCTTTGCGATACCTGCAAGGGACGTCTTGAGACGAATCCCATGCGTATACTTGACTGTAAGAGTCCCGTATGCAAAGATATAGCGGCTCCCGCACCTAAAACGATAGATTATCTTTGTGATGATTGCAAAAACCATTTCGAGTCACTTAAAAGTAACCTTGAAGCAATGGGAGTTTCGTATACGGTCGATCCCACTATCGTAAGAGGTCTTGACTACTACACCAAGACAGTATTCGAATTTGTTTACGAAGGAATCGGTGCGCAAGCAACTGTTTGCGGCGGCGGAAGATACGACGGACTTTGTCAGATGCTTGACGGTCCGAAGCTCTCGGGTATCGGATTCGGAATGGGAATGTCAAGACTTTTACTTGCACTTGAAACAGAAAATGCACCCGTTCCCGAACAGAAGCATCCCGATCTTTACATTGCGACACTCGGCGAGAAGGCAACGGCATTTGCAGTAAAACTCTTTGCAGATCTTCAGATTAGCGGAGTTTCTGCGGAGATAGATACCGTAGGAAGAAGTATGAAGGCACAGATGAAATACGCTGATAAGCTCGGTGCAAACTACGTTCTCGTTATCGGTGACAACGAGGTTGATGAAGACAAAGCAATACTTAAAAATATGCAGAGCGGAGAAGGTGTTGAAACCAAACTTTCTGACTCTTGCAATAAAATTGTTAAAATAATCGGAGGCAATATAAATGGCTGAACTTTTAAACGGTGAAAAGAGAACTCTTTATTGCGGTGAGCTCCGTGAAACTAACGTCGGCGAACACGTTTGCCTTATGGGTTGGGTTCAAAAAGCAAGAGATCTCGGATCTTTGGTATTCGTTGATCTTCGCGACAGAACGGGTATTGTACAGCTCACTTTTGACGAGTCGACTTTAAAAAAGGCAGCAACACTTCGCAGTGAATTCTGTATTTGCGTTAAGGGCGACGTACGAATGAGAGAGGCAATAAACGAGAACATTCCTACAGGAAGAGTAGAAGTTCTTGTAAACTCTTTAAAGATACTTTCAGAAGCGGAAACACCTCCCTTTGAAATAGTTGAAAATTCCGACGTTAAGGAAGAGCTTCGCTTAAAGCACAGATATCTCGATCTTCGTCGTCCCGATCTTCAGAGAAACATAATCGAGCGCCATAAGATAACACAGATCACAAGAAGATATTTTGATGAGCACGGCTTCCTTGAAATCGAAACACCCGTGCTTATCAAGCCCACGCCCGAAGGAGCGAAGGACTATCTTGTGCCCAGCCGTGTTCATAACGGCAAATTCTATGCGCTTCCTCAATCTCCTCAAATCTACAAGCAGTTATTGATGGCATCGGGATTTGACAGATATTTTCAGATAGCGCGTTGCTTCAGAGACGAGGACTTGCGCGCAGACAGACAGCCTGAATTCACCCAGATCGACCTAGAGATGTCGTTTATGGAGCAAGACGACGTAATGAGGGTCATTGAAGGCTATATAAACAGACTCTTTATGGAGTATAAGGGCGTAGATATAAAGCTTCCCATCATGCGTATGACCTATGCTGATGCTATGGAAAACTACGGCTCCGATAAGCCTGATCTCCGTTTTGATATGAAGCTCAAAAACCTTTCAGACCTTCTTACCGAAACCAAGTTTATGGTATTTGCTGATGCAATAGCAAACGGAGGTAGCGTAAGAGGTATCAACGCAAAGGGCGCGGCTGAAAAGTTTTCAAGAAAAGGAATAGACGCTCTCACCGATTACGTTAAGAGATACAGAGCAAAAGGTCTTGCGTGGATCAAAAACGTTGACGGAAATATCAGTTCTTCATTCCTTCAGCAGCTTTCCGAAGAAGAGAAGAATGCCGTTATCGAAAGACTCGACGTCCAAAACGGAGACGTTGCTTTCATAGTTGCATCTGATAAAAATAAGGTCGTATTCGACTCACTCGGCGCTCTTCGCTGTGAGCTTGCAAGAAAGCTTGAGCTTACGAGCAAGGACGATTATAAAATACTTTGGGTAACCGAATTTCCTATGTTCGAAAAGGACGAAGAAACGGGAGCTATCTCCGCTATGCATCACCCCTTCACCTCTCCTATGGACGAGGATCTTCAGTATCTTGAAACCGATCCGTTAAGGGTAAGAACGAAAGCGTACGATATCGTAATCAACGGTAACGAAGCAGGCGGCGGCTCTGTTCGTATTCACAGCAGAGAGATTCAAAAGCGCATTTTCTCTTGCCTCGGTCTTTCCGAAGAGGAAGCAAATAATAAATTCGGCTTCTTACTTGAAGCATTTAAGTACGGTGCACCCCCTCACGCAGGTCTTGCTTTCGGACTTGACAGACTTTGCTGTCTGCTTTTAGGTCTTGATGCAATAAGAGACGTAATTGCGTTCCCGAAGGTGCAAAACGCATCAGAACTTATGTCCGGTGCACCTGCACTGGCTGAACCCGATGCTATTGACGAGCTTGGTATAGCTATAGTGAATTCGGAAGAATAAGCGGTTTATGGAGTAATTTTAATGATCGATATAGTAAATCTCACAAAGAAATATGCAGATAAATATGCTGTAAACAATATTAGCTTTCATATCGATGAAGGCGAAGTAGTCGGTTTTCTCGGCGTAAACGGCGCGGGTAAAACGACGACGATGAATATGCTTACGGGATATATTTCATCAACCTCGGGAAGCGCGAAGATAAACGGCGTCGATATTCTTGATGATCCGCTTTCAGCTAAAAAATGCATCGGTTACCTTCCCGAACTTCCTCCTCTTTATCAAGATATGACGGTTTGGGAATATCTTTGCTTTATCTATGAGCTCAAAGGTTGTAAATTTGCAAAGATACAGCATCTTGAGGAGATTTGTGAGGTCGTTAAGATCAAAGACGTTGCAAAGAGACTCATAAGACACTTATCAAAAGGTTACAGACAGCGCGTCGGTCTTGCCCAGGCTCTTGTGGGAAACCCCAAGGTGATAATACTTGACGAGCCCACAGTCGGACTAGACCCCAGACAGATAATTGAAATGCGAAAGCTTATCAAGTCTCTCGGTAAGGAACATACGGTTATTTTGTCAACGCATATCCTTTCCGAAGCACAAGCTATTTGCGATAGAATAATCATCATTGATAAGGGTACTATTATCGCTGACGCGAAGACTGAAGAAATCGACGCATTGATAAACGAGCATCACCGCCTTACCGCTAAAATCTGCGGTCCTGCCGATAAGATTATCAGCGAGATTAAAAATCTTCAGGGTATCACGGGCGTTGAGCTTTTGAGCGACAAGGACGGCGATGCAAACACCTTTATAATCGAGGCGCAGACCAATATTGATATAAGAAAGCCATTGTTTGCACTTCTTGCATCGAAGATGTGGTATCTCGTTGGTCTTGAAACGTCAGGCACGAGCCTTGAAGACATATTC
>JAZRTW010000139.1:0-4917 GCA_045652265.1 Eubacteriales bacterium
TCCGTCAGCGTTATGTACGGTTGCAATAACTTTTGCAGCTATTGTATAGTGCCGTACGTAAGAGGCAGGGAAAGAAGCCGTGAAAAGAGTGCGATACTTTCCGAGATAAGAGGGCTCGTTGAAAACGGCTGTAAAGACGGAACGCTTCTTGGGCAAAACGTCAACTCTTAGGGCAAGGAACTTTCACCGCCCGTAAGCTTTGCGCAGCTTTGTAATGAGATATGCAAGATAGACGGCGACTTTACCGTGAAGTTTATGACCTCTCACCCGAAGGACGTATCCGACGAGCTCATAGACTGTATTGCGAAAAACGAAAAGATGGCGCCAATGATACATTTTCCCATTCAAAGCGGAAGCGATAAGATACTTTCCGCGATGAACAGACGCTACACCTTCGCCGAGTATTACGAGAAGGTGAAGAAGATAAGGGAAAAGATACCCGAGGCGTCTATTTCCGCCGATATAATCGTCGGCTTTCCCGGAGAGACAGACGAGGATTTCGAGCTTACCTTGGAAGCGATGAGAAAGATACGCTACGATGCGGTATATTCGTTTGCGTATTCAAAGAGAAGCGGTACTCCTGCGGCAGAGTTTGAAAATCAGGTTCCCGAGGACGTAAAAAAAGAACGCTTAAAGAGGCTTATCGCGCTTCAGACTGAGATAATGGCAGACATAAATCGCGCCTTCTTGGGAAAAACTGTAGTTACGTACGTAGAGGGAATAAGCAAGAAAAACAAAGATATGATAAGCGCGCGCACGTCTACCGGCAAGATAGTTCACATAGAGTCGTGTGACGGAATTTTGCCCGGTGATAAAATAAACGTAAAAATAACAAAAACGATGTCGTACCAAATGTACGGCGAGCTTGTAAAAGGAGAAATTTAAAATGAGCATTATCGAAGCAGCACAGAATCTTGCAAAAGAAATTGAAAAGGACGAGGCTATAATAGAGCTTCAAAACGCGAGAAAGGCATATCTTGCAAACGAAACGCTTGCGGCTACGGCAAAAGAATATATGGTGCAGTCCGCCGCTTTGCAGGAGGAAATGAACAAGGGCGAAGAAGCCGACAAGGAAACTATGGTAGCCATAAAGGACAGAATGATGACTCTTGCGGATGAGGTCAACAAGTCTGAAGAGATAGTAAATTTAAGACGCGCAGAGGAAAAGGCGAATGTCATTTTGACGGAAGTAAATCGCATACTCGAAACGGCGATAAACGGAGAAAGCGAAGAGGGTTGCAGCCACGACTGCAGTCATTGCAACGGTTGCCACTAAAATAAGGGAAGTTTAAATTTAGTTAAGGGAGAAGCGCCATGGGAACCAGCCCGATGATGAAGCAATATTTTCAGATAAAAGAAAAATATCCCGATTGTCTGCTCTTTTACCGTGTTGGAGATTTCTATGAAATGTTCTACGAGGACGCTAAAATAGGAAGCAAGGTGTGCGACCTCGTGCTTACGGGAAAGGACAGCGGTGAAGGGGAGCGTGCGCCTATGTGCGGCGTGCCGTACCACAGCACCGAGCAATATATCGGACGACTCATAGACGCGGGTTATAAGGTTGCGGTATGCGAGCAGGTGGAGGACCCGAAGCTTGTTACGAAAGGTATCGTAAAGCGCGACGTTGTAAGAATAATAACTCCCGGTACGGTAACGGAGGCGGGGCTTTTATCGGAGCAAAGCAACAACTTTATCTGCTCGGTATATTTCGGCGAAGGTATATTTGCACTTGCCGCCGCCGATATTTCCACGGGTGAGATGTACAGCACGCTTTTTTCGGGCAAAGACGCTTTTGACAGACTTTGCACGGAGCTTTTTTCCTACGCTCCTCGAGAGTTTATTGCAAACGCCGAGAGGGAAAACGAGCTTCTTGCGGCGGTGAGATTAAGACTTCCCAAAGCTCTTTGCACGTCAAAAGCCGAGCTTTTCAGCCCTAATCTTGCCAGAATAACCGTATTTGCGAAATTTGGAAGCGAGGCGGATATCCCCGTCGAAAAAGAGGAGCTAGAAGCGGTGTATAACGCTATGGGCGGACTCATTTTGTATCTTGAGGATATGAACAAGACCGCTCCCGTACCCATAAAGCATTTCAGCTTTTCAAAAGAGGGACAGCATCTCGAAATGGATATAACCGCGAAAAAAAGCCTTGAGCTTTGCGTCGGGAGCCATTCGGGAGATAAAAAGGGCACGCTTCTTTCGGTAATAGACAAAACCAAGACGCCTATGGGCACAAGACTTATAAGAAACTATCTTGAACGCCCGCTTATAAATCCCAATATCATAAATAAACGCCTTGACGCCGTTGAGGAGCTCGTAAACGCGCCCATCGGCAGAGACGGTGTGCGGGATATACTCTCAAGGCTTTCGGATATCGAAAGACTTTCATCGCGTATCGCTTATAAGAGCGCAAACGCAAGAGATTTAAAAGCGCTTGAGTTCACCTTGAAAAGACTACCGTCTTTAAAAAAGGAGCTTTCGGCGTTTTCATCGGCATACCTTGCGGAGCTTTACGAAAAGATAGATACGATGGAGGATATCGCCTCTCTCATCTTCGATTCGATAGCGGACGAGCCGCCCGCACTTATAAGGGAAGGCGGTATGATAAAGGACGGCTACGATAAGAACGTAGATTATTTGCGGGAAGCGGAAAAGGACGGCAAAAAATGGATAGCCGCTTTGGAGGCAAACGAAAGGGAGCAGACGGGTATACCGAAGCTTCGCGTTGGCTATAACAAGGTGTTCGGGTACTTTATAGAGATAACGAATTCATATAAAGACAGAGTTCCCGAAAGATATATGAGAAAGCAGACGCTCACAAACTGTGAAAGATACATAACGGAAGAGCTCAAGAGTATGGAAAGCACCGTTTTGGGCGCAAAAGAAAAGCTTGTGGCTCTTGAATACGATATATTCACAAAGCTTCTTTCGGATATATCGGGCCATCTTGAGCGCCTTCAAAAAACGGCGTCCGCGATATCACAGCTCGACGTAATGGCAAGCTTTGCAACTCTTGCCGACGAGTGCGCTTACTGTCGCCCCGAGGTCGACCTCGGTGACGTAATCGACATCAAGGACGGACGCCACAGCGTCGTCGAAGCGTACTTAAAGGACGGTATGTTCGTGCCTAACGACACTTATCTCGATGCATCGGCAAACCGCCTTGCGCTTATTACGGGGCCGAATATGGCGGGTAAGTCGACTTATATGAGACAGACCGCGATAATAATAATCCTTGCCCAGATGGGCTCGTTCGTGCCCGCAAAGAGCGCAAGGATAGGAATAGTCGATAAGCTTTTCACGAGAATAGGCGCGTCCGACGACCTTGCCTTCGGCAAGTCGACGTTTATGCTTGAAATGAGCGAGGTCGCGAATATTTTAAAGAATGCAACTCCCCGAAGCTTCATAATCTACGACGAGATAGGCAGAGGCACGTCTACTTACGACGGAATGAGCATTGCAAAAGCGGTCGCAGAGTATACGGTCAGCAAAAAATGCGGCGCAAAGGCGCTTTTTGCAACGCACTATCACGAGCTTGCGGAGCTTGAAAATACCTGCGAAGGCATCATAAACTATAACATAAAGGCGCGTAAGCACGGAAACGACGTAATCTTCCTCCGAAAGATAGTAAGGGGAAGCGCGGACGACAGCTACGGCATTGAGGTTGCGCACCTTGCGGGAGTTCCCAAGGAGCTTATAGTCAGAGCAAAGCAGATACTTCAAGGCTTAAACGAGCAAAAGCGCTCCGAGCTTACGGTAAGAAGCGAACAAGACGCACAGATAAGCTTCCAAGACCAAGCCGAAAGCGAAGCTTTGCAGATACTCAAAAACGCCGATATAGACACATTAAGTCCCATAGAGGCACTCAACACGCTTTACAAGATGAAAAATCTACTTTAAAGGATGAACGATGGGAAGCATAAAGGTACTTGACACACAGACAGCCAATTTAATAGCCGCGGGTGAAGTGGTGGAAAGACCCGCTTCCGTTGTCAAAGAGCTTATGGAAAACTCCGTCGATGCGGGAGCAAAGCGCATCACCGTCGAGATACAAAACGGCGGCGTCACTTATATAAGGGTGAGCGACGACGGAGAGGGAATGTCAAAAGAGGATGCGCAAAACTGCATAATCCGCCACGCTACGAGTAAAATAAGAAGCGCCGAGGACTTATACGGCATAGCGACCCTCGGTTTCAGAGGCGAGGCACTTGCCGCCATTTCCGCCGTAAGCAGATTCAAGATACTCACGCGCCAAAGAGAAAGCGAAAAGGGATACGCCGTTTCTTTTACCGCAGAGGAGGGTATCACGCTTTCCGAGGCGGGCTGTCCCGAGGGTACGACGATGATAGCCCAAGACCTTTTTTACAACGTACCCGCAAGACGCAAATTCTTAAAAAAAGACTTTGCCGAGGCGATGGCGGTATCTTCCGTTGTCGATAGACTCGCGCTTTCCCACCCCGAAATATCCTTTACGGTAATCGCCGACGGCGAGCGTAAGTTTATGACGGCGGGTGACGGCAAGCTTTATCCCGCTATCTATTCGGTTTTCGGACGTGAGTTCGCGAAAACACTTGTAGAAATAAAATATGAATATAACGGAATTTCGGTCGAGGGCTATATTACTACCCCCGACGCCGTAAGAGGAAGCCGCGCGATGCAGACCGTCTTCGTCAACGGCCGTTACGTTAAGAGTAAAACCGTCCAAGCGGCGCTCGAGGAAGCCTTCCGCTCGTTTATTCCGCGCGGAAAATTCCCCGGATGCGTTATCTTTGTTTCGCTTAATCCCGAGCTTACCGACGTTAACGTTCACCCCGCGAAGACCGAAATCAAATTCGCCTCCGAGCGCGACGTTTTCCGCGCCGTATATTATGCGGTCAAGAGCACTCTCGAGGCCGCTCCCGACGATAAGCCTCTCGGAGA
>JAZRTW010000140.1:0-8895 GCA_045652265.1 Eubacteriales bacterium
TATGACCTACGGCAACGGCGTTACGGAAGACGATATCCGAAGTGTCTTGGAAATAACCTTCCTTGCAAGTAACTATTACGACAAAATATACGAAGGATATACCTTCACCGAAGACGAGTACAAAGCGTTTGAAGAAGAAAACTTCAAGGACGAGGAAAACTATAACTTCGTAAACGTTCGCCATATTCTCGTCGAGACCGAAGACGAGGCGAAGTCACTTCTTGACGATATACTTAAAGCAGAAAACGTTGAAGAAGCGTTCATAAAGACTGCGGGCGAAAAGACGCTTGACGGCGGCTCCAAAACAACGGGCGGTCTTTACGAGGATATTTACAAGGGGCAAATGGTGACCAATTTCAACGATTGGTGCTTTGATGCGGCAAGAAAGCCCGGCGACACGGGTATAGTTTCGAGTACGCACGGCTATCACATCATGTATTTTGTATCATTTTCGGAGAAGAACTATTTCAGAGAAACCGCCGATGACGAAATGAGAAGCAAGTTATATAACGAGCAATACGATAAGTGGCTTAAAGAGTTTCCCGTTACGTTTAACGACGAAGTATTAAACAAGATCGACGCATAATAAAAAAGAAGGCTGAAGTGACAGCCTTCTTTTTTATGCTCAATACATATTGTGTGCCGACATATAGTTATATATCTGCTCTCCGTGGTTCTGCTCTTGCGTCTGTATCGTATTTAACACACCGCGCAAGTCTTTGTTTGTAAATTCAAATACGGAAATATCATAAACGGAAGAAACGTGCTTTTCCATAGAAAGAGCGTCCTTGCAGAGAAAAGTGTCGGTTTCCTTGCAGGGAGCGCGGCCCTCAAGGTTGCAGTTTGAAGGCTGTTTTGTCGAAACGCAATCGGGTACCGTACCGTTTTGTATCTGGTTAAGCCAATCAAGATGGGTCTGCTCGTTTTGTGAAAGTCTGCAGAAAAGATTTTTCAGTTCTGCGTCGCACGCCTCGTTAGAATATTTGTTGTATTTCTGAATACAAATTTCCTCACTGCTTTTGAGTTCAGCGATCAAGTTTTGCTCTTTTGTTGTAAGTGTCATAATTGTTCTCCTTTTAATATTTTGTTGTTATTATTGCTATTTTTACATTATTTATTCATTTTGCACTTGAAATATTGTTTAATATGTGGTAAAATTACAAGAGTATGTACAGAATATATACAAAAAAGAATGGGATAGCGTAAAAATGGAAAAATTATCAAAATATTTTAAATACTGTAAATATGTTGTCTGCGATCTTGTTTCCATTGTGATAATGATGTATCTGTCGCTGGGACTCTACAATTTCTTTTGGGGACATGGCTTTTTTTACACGGAGTATATCAAGTCTTTCACCGTATTTCTCCCTGTGACGATCATCATCGTAGAGCTTTCTTTTTTGATTTTCGGTTTATACAATAAGCTCTGGAAATATTTCGGCACTACCGAACTCATTTCAATAATTGCCGCAAACATTGTAGCAGGCGGCTTGCTTTTACTTGCTCATTTTATCTTTAAACTGTTTGATATACAGTATTTGTTCGCGCTTCAGATAATCTTTTTTGCGATTTTTATGACCTTTGCGTCTTTCATTATCCGCGTAATCCCCAGACTTTATCAGAATATGATAAATTTAAAAAAGAACCCTGCGTCCGAGGACGAAAACACAATGATAATCGGTGCAGGTTCCGCTTGCGATATGTTTCTTCACGAGCTTTCAATAAAAGGGGAGAAAGCAAATATAAAATGCATAATCGACGATAATGCCGAAAAACACGGTTTAAGATCTCACGGCATTCCGATAGTCGGCGACAGAAATTACATAAAAAAAGCTGTCGATAAATACGGTATAAAGAAGATAGTTTTTGCAATTCCCTCCATATCCGATGATGAAAAATACGAGATATTGCAAATATGCAAATCTTGCTGTTCAAACGTCAAGTCTCTGCCCGATATCACGAGTATTATGAACGGCGTCATAAGCATTACCTCTTTAACCGAGATAGACCCCGAACTTTTGCTTGGACGCGATCCCATACACGCGGATATTTACAAAATTGCGCAGTGCGTTAGCGATAAAGTTGTTTTGGTGACGGGCGGAGGAGGCTCGATAGGAAGCGAGCTTTGCCGACAGATAGCAAGGCATTCGCCAAAGGCGCTAATAATTCTCGATATTTATGAGAATAACGCTTACGATATTCAACAAGAACTGTTAAGAAAGATCCCGACACTCAATTTGTCGGTCGAGATAGCATCGGTAAGAGATATTAAGCGACTTAACCATATATTTGAGAAATGTAAGCCGAACCTCGTTTTTCACGCAGCGGCTCATAAGCACGTTCCTTTAATGGAGTCAAGTCCCATTGAAGCTGTTAAGAACAACGTTTTCGGCACATTAAATACAGTAAAGGCTGCTTGCGCTTCGGGCGTAGAGAAGTTCGTTTTGATATCAACGGATAAAGCCGTCAACCCCACTAATATTATGGGTGCTACGAAGCGTATCTGCGAGATGATAATTCAAACCTACGACAAAAAATCCGATACGGAGTTTGTTGCGGTAAGATTCGGTAACGTTTTGGGAAGCAACGGCTCGGTTATCCCTCTGTTTTTAAGTCAGATTAAAAACGGCGGGCCCGTAACGGTAACGCACGCGGAGATAATTCGTTATTTTATGACGATTCCCGAGGCTGTTTCGCTCGTGCTTCAAGCGGCCAATTCCGCAAAAGGCGGAGAGATATACGTGCTCAACATGGGTAATCCCGTAAAGATATTGAAGCTTGCTGAAAACTTGATAAAGCTTTGCGGTTACGTGCCTTATAAGGATATCGAGATAAAATTTACGGGTCTTCGCCCCGGAGAGAAGCTATACGAAGAGCTTCTTATGGCGGAGGAAGGGCTCACACAAACCGATAACAGTATGATATTTATCGGACAGACGATCGAAATGGACGAAGAAAAATTCGAGCAACAGCTTCAAGAGCTATACGATATTACGCGCGACGAAAGCGCGGACGCAAAAAAAGCTGTATCCGAGATAGTTACGACGTACAACTACGTAAAATAGGACGGACAACAATATTGAAACCGATTAAATTATATCCGCTTCAAGGCAATAAAAGCTATATATTTTCCGATGGATGCAAGCTTGCAAACGATAGCTGTATACTTGCGGATTTTATAAACAAACAAAAAGAAAACGTACTTTCATCGAGAAACGACGTAAGAGAACTTTCTTTCGTCGTATGTGCGGGAGTAGGGGACGGCACGTTGTTTTGCGACAGTGCCTCTGCGCATTTCTTTTTCATACTTGAGGCAAATGACGGATCGTTTATATGCGGCGGAAAGAAAAACGTCGTGATTGATATTGCCGACGAGTCCTGCTTTAACTCAATAAAAGTCAAAAACGGCGATTATTTTACCGTTCCCGTTGGCGCGGTTTACTCTATGGGGAAGGGTGTAAGCTACGTTGAGGTGTATTCAAAAAACACTTTAGTGCATAGAATACATAGTAACGCCGAACTCAAAGACCTTTCATCTTCCTCGGATATGCCGTTACTCAAAAAGCCTGCGATGAAGAATGAACGCGACGGCTTTTCGGTCAAGGTATTATCGGCACTTGAAAGCTTCACGGTCGCACAGATAACCGTTGTAGGAACCTATCAAAACAGCATCGGCTCATCATACCGATTCCTTTTCTGTCTTGACGGCGGAGCCGAATTTAAGCACGGCGAAGGCAAATTCAATTTAAGAGCGGGCGACTGTTACTTGCTTCCCGCTGCAATGGGTGATTTTTCGATAAAAGGCGGCGTTGACTTCCTTATTTTCAACCGATAGTCATTTTATATTATTTTTCACTTTGTTCTTTGTACAAAGTGTACAATGCCTTTATTTTGCTGCAAAAATTGCTTGTTGTTTGTGTTAATTATTTTGATAAAAAGTAATAAAAGGTATTGAAATCGCCTTAAAAATATGCTATAATTCCTATAGCAAAAATAAAATAAAACATTATGAAAGGTGAGAAAAATGAAAAAGATTATTTCAATTCTCGTTACCTTGACAATGCTGCTCACGTTATGTGCATCTTTCACATTCTCTGTCAGCGCTGCAGGTAACAACCCTTACATCAGCGTACCTAAGACCGAGGCTGATATTATTTTGGACGGCGAAAAAGGTACCGAGTATGATAAGGCTGTAAAGATTCCGATCACTCGTTTGATCTACGGAAACAAGCCCACTGACGGCGACGCATACATTATGTGGGGCGCTGATCAGAAGCTTTACTTCTACGTAGACGTTTTCGACAAGGATCTTTCCAACTCCAAGGACGTTATTGATAGCTTCGACGTCGATCCCGCTAACACAGACTGCGTAGAGCTCTACGTATACTGGGGTAACGGCGAACAAGTGGTTATGTACAGAATTACCTATGACGGAGTTCTTTACTGCCAGCAAAACGCTCACGCAGGTGGCGGTCTTCTCATTAACGAGAAGGGTGAAGCAAGTGATAACTTTGAAGCTGCAGTTAAGCAGACCGATACCGGTTACGGTGCAGAGTTCAAGCTCGACACCTACCTTGCTAACCTCTGCGAAGGTGCGCTCATCTCCTTCAAGGTAGTTATTTCTTCTACCGACGATGCAGCTACCTACTCTTCCGCAACTTCTAACTTTGGTTGCGCTTTGTCACAGACTCGTTACCATGACTTAGCTTCGACCGCGCCTACCGCATATCTTAATATGTTGCTCGTAGGTCCCGACGGTGCTGATGCTACATACCGCAAGTTCCCCACGATCTCTGTAGATGATATTGATTCTAAGAGATTCAATGCTGAAAAGACCGAGCAGGCTCTTGAGATTCGTGAAGCTACAATCATCAGCCCAACCGAAGTCGTTGTTAAATTCTCTAAGCCTTGTACACTTCAGTGGTTCAGTAACGCCCCCGTGTTTATGGGTGTTTGTTCTTCAGCTAACGTTAACCCTGTTGCCAACCCTGATATTGATGCAGGTGATTCCTGGCAGATCGGTGTTAAGCTTGACACAGCCGTAACTAACGACGGCGGTACGACATGGAAACTTCAGCTTTTTAGAAAAATCTATGAGAAGGGCAACGGACAGTTCGCTGACGGTGTATTCCGTGCTTCCGAGACTCAGGGTAATGACCTTTCCTACTATATGTCAGATAACAGCTTTGTAGGTCACGTAATTTCCATGGACGGTGATGATTACCTCCATGCTAATAGGGCTAACAAAGATGACCACTGGGATGTTGCATACGTTGAATATACGGTAAACACCAACTACGTTTGGGATTCAACCAACGAAACTTCTCTTCCTGCGACCACGATTGACCTTGCATCGAAGATGACAGATGAGGCTACACAAACATTCCTCTTTGATAATCGACTTCGTGATGCACTCGAAGAAGATATACAAGATCCTAACAGCGGCAACACAGGTGAGCAGAACGGTGAAGGCGAAACAGACGAAACCGATTCTACAAGAGATCCTAACGCTAACGGCGACGAAGGCAACTGGCTTGCTGAAAACTGGTGGATCATTGCTGTTGCAGCAGCTGCAGTAGTTATCGTAGTTGTTGTAGTAGTAATCGTTGCAAGCGGCAGCAAAAAGAAGAAATAATTTAATTTCATAAAAAATCGAGATGGAATCCATCTCGATTTTTTTATTTGTTGATATTTTAATTTTGCTTTCTTACGCGTTTGTATTCATCGTCGAGCTGAAAATACGGACACCCGAAATCCTTTCTCGTGACAAAAGACAACATTTCATCTTCATCAAGATCCATCTGACATTCGTAGGTGTCGTTTTCGTAGTTATACGCACAGTTGATACATATATCGCATCTTATTGTGATTTCTTTCATATTAACGCTCCTTAATTTTATGTTATTATATTACTACAATTTAATTTTGATTTCAACATTTAATTTGTTTAATAAACAGATTTTTTTCCATATCTATTGACAATTTTGACGCAGTAGTGTACAATATTTAGAAATAAAGAATGCCGTAAAATCGGACTTTAGCTGTGATATGGAGTTTATGAATGAAGCTTCTTGAAGAAAGAATTTTAAAGGACGGAAAGATTCTTCCGGGTGAGATATTAAAAGTCGACTCATTTTTAAATCATTGCATCGACATTCCCTTTATGACCCGTATCTGCAAAGAATTTTATTAAAAATTCAGCGCTACGGGAGTTAATAAAGTTTTAACTATTGAAGCGTCAGGAATTGCCGCAGCTTCCGTTACGGCGCAGTATTTTAACTGTCCGATGGTATTTGCAAAAAAATCAAAGTCCAAAAATATCGGTGACGATATGTACACCTGCACCGTCGACTCGTATACGCACGGAACGACGCATCAAGTCGTCGTTTCCAAGAAGTACTTAAATCCCGGCGACAGAGTCTTGATAATCGACGACTTTTTGGCGACGGGTAACGCCCTAAACGGTCTTATAAAACTTGTAAACGATGCGGGCGCAACGCTTGTCGGATGCGGTATTTGCATTGAGAAGGTCTATCAAGGCGGCGGAAACAAGCTCCGCGAAAAAGGAATACAGATCGAGTCTCTTGCTATGGTTGAGAGTATGACCGACGATTCCATCACGTTTGTAAAATAAAGAATTTTAATATATTTGAAAGGAACATTGCAGATGGCAACATTTTATAACGAGATCTCCCATACGTTTAACGAATATCTTTTGATTCCCGGACTTACGACCTGCGATTGTATTCCGACTAACGTTTCTCTCAAAACTCCCTTGGTTAAATTCAAAAAAGGTCAAGAGGAATGTCCTCTTTCTTTGAATATACCGATGGTATCTGCAATAATGCAATCCGTTTCCGATGATAAGCTTGCCGTAGCACTTGCAAAGGAAGGCGGCGTATCCTTCATTTACGGAGCACAGACCATTGAAGACGAAGCTGCTATGGTAGCAAGAGTTAAGGGCTATAAAGCGGGATTTGTTAAGAGTGATTCTAACATCACTCCCGAGCATACCCTTGCCGATATTCTTGATTTAAAGGAAAGAACGGGCCACTCCACAGTTGCCGTTACCGATAACGGAATGCCCGACGGAAAGCTTCTCGGCATCGTTACGGGCAGAGACTACAGAGTAAGCCGTATGAGCCCCGACGTAAAGGTTAAGGAGTTTATGACGCCCCTCGAAAAGCTCGTTACAGCACCTGACGACACGACCTTAAAGGCGGCAAACGATATTATTTGGGATAACAAGCTTAATTCCTTGCCTATAGTTGATAAAGACGGCAATTTGAAATGCTTCGTGTTCCGCAAGGACTACGATCAACACAAGAGCAATCCCAACGAAATGCTTGACAGCCAAAAACGCTACATCGTAGGCGCAGGTATTAACACGCGCGACTATGAACAGCGTATTCCCGCACTCGTTGAGGCAGGTGCAGACGTTCTTTGCCTTGACTCGTCCGACGGATATTCCGAATGGCAGAAGCGCACGATAGAATTCGTTAGAGAAAAGTACGGAGACAGCGTTAAGATAGGCGCAGGAAACGTCGTCGACGCAGAAGGCTTCAGATATCTTGCAGAAGCAGGCGCGGACTTTATTAAGGTTGGTATCGGCGGCGGATCTATCTGCATAACCCGCGAAGCAAAGGGTATCGGCAGAGGACAGGCTTCTGCGGTAATTGACGTTTGCAAAGCAAGAGACGAATATTTCAAGGAAACGGGCGTGTACGTTCCCGTATGCTCCGACGGCGGTATCGTTTACGACCACCACATCACGCTCGCACTTGCTATGGGCGCGGATTTCGTAATGCTCGGCAGATACTTTGCACGCTTTGACGAAAGCCCCACGGCAAAGATAAACGTAAACGGAACGCTTATGAAGGAATATTGGGGCGAGGGCTCTAACAGAGCACGTAACTGGCAGAGATATGACCTCGGCGGAAAGGGTAAGCTTTCCTTTGAAGAGGGTGTGGACTCATACGTGCCTTACGCAGGAAGCCTTTCATCTAACGTTGAAAGAACGCTTGCGAAGATCAAGTCAACGATGTGCAACTGCGGCACTTTGACGATAGAAGAGCTCCAGAAGAACGCAAAACTCACGCTTGTTTCTTCCGTAAGTATCGTAGAGGGCGGCGCACACGACGTAGTAACGAAAACGACAACCAGACAAATGTAATGTATAAAAAATGCAGTCCCGTCGGGACTGCATTTTTTAATTCTTTTTCCTTTCCGGTAGCTGTGCAAATACGACTGCTATAAGCATAAGGGCGCATCCTACGTATTCCATAGGTTGCAGTTTTTCATTAAGTACGAGCGCTCCCATAAGTGCGCTGAAGAATGCTTCAAGGCTCATCAAAAGCGAAACCACGGTGGGATTTGTGCCTTTCTGGGCAAGTATCTGCAAGGTATAGCCTATCGCGCTCGAAAATACGCCTACGTAAATTATTGACACAGCGCAATCTTTGATTACTTCGAAACTTATTTGCGGCTCAAATATGAGTGAGATAACGGCTGACACAATGAAGCAGAAAACGAACTGAAAGCACGATAGCTCAAAGCCGTCGACTCTTTCCGAAAAATACGATACGGTGATAATGTGAAAAGCAAAGCAAAGCGCGCAAAGTATAAGCAAAATGTCGTGCGTTACGATTGTAAAGCTTTCCTTCACACAAAGGAAATACAGTCCTTCCGTTGCTACCACTACGGCTATCCAAACCGAAAGGCTTACTTTCTTTTTGAAAAAGATAGACAAAAGAGGCACTATCACGATATACAAAGCGGTGAGAAAGCCCGCTTTACCTGCGGCGTTTTCGGCGATTCCTATCTGTTGAAAATTAACGGCAGTTGTAAGAAAGGTGCCGCATAGAATACCGCCGATAAAAAGATGCTTTTTATAGC
>JAZRTW010000141.1:0-3405 GCA_045652265.1 Eubacteriales bacterium
ATTACGCCGTTTACGACGTAATCGACGCTTTCGGCTTTTGCCAAAACGTATTCTTGCGATATTGCCTCTCCGTTATAATATACGCCGAATTTATCCGAGGAAAATATTCCCGAAGCCGCAATAAACGCGGTCGCAAAAACTAAAGCGAATGCCGCCACGGCGTATCCCACGCGCTTTAGCAAGGTGACGCGTCTTCTGAATTCGCGCGTTCTGTCCTCTGACTGTGCTTTTTCAAGTATCCTTTGATAGCACTCTTCGGAAGGCGCAAGCTTTGCGTATGCGTTTTTAATTTTTTCATCTATCAAACTTCAATGCCCTCCTCCGTGAATACGTCTTTTAAAAGCTCTCTGCCCCTCATAAGACGCATTTTCACGGCAGACTCGGAAATGCCGAGCGCGTCGGATATATCCGAAACCGAAACGTTTTCAAGATAATGAAGCACGAATACCTCTTTATACTTTTCGGGAAGGGCAAATATCTTTTCAAGCACACCGAAATCTTCCGTCTGTTCTTTCGCTTCTTCGCGCACTTCGTCGGAATATTCGAATAATTGGTGCCGCTTCTTTCGCCTCAATATATCCTTACAGTGATTTGCGGCGACTCTGATGAGCCAAGCTTTCTTGTGTTCTTCGCTTTTGAAGGATCTCGGCTTTAGCATATACTTGCAGAATATATCCTGAAGTGCATCCTCCGCATCACAAGATGAATGAAGGTACGTAAGGCATATTCTGTAAAGCATAGTGCCGTATGTCCGATATACTTCTTCGCAGTTAATGACGATGCTGTCCGTCATATCAGGATACATTCACCTCCCAAAAAATCGGGCGCTTTTCGTATCCTTCACCAACAATACGAATAAGGTGCGCCAAAGGTCACATTTTTCTTGAAAAAAATATTTTTTATTTTGCCCGTCAGTACAGTCTATCATATTTTCACACTTATTTCAACACCTTTTTATATTGACTTTACTTTCCCGTAAGTGTTATAATAAACGAAAATAAGTGATTTTCGTGAAAGATAAAGGAGAAATATGATACACAGATACACGCAAGGCGGACAAAACATCGTTTTGGACGTATATTCGGGTGCAATACACGTCGTAGACGATATCGCCTTTGAGATGATAGGCTTATACGAGGAAAAAACGAAGGACGAGATAGTTGACCTTCTTTCCGAAAAATACAAGTCCGTTGCAACGAAAGACGAGATAAACGAATGCTATGGGCAGATTAAAGCACTTGAAGACGACGGAAAGCTCTTTAAGAAGGATAATTTTGAGAAAGCGGCGAATAAATTAAAGGAACGTACGTCGGGAGTCGTCAAAGCGCTTTGCCTTCACATCGCGCATACCTGTAACCTAAACTGTTCGTACTGCTTTGCAAGCCAGGGTAAATATTCGGGCGAAAGAGCCCTAATGAGCTATGAAACAGGTAAAAAAGCGCTTGATTTTCTTATCGAAAACTCGGGCACGCGTACGAATCTCGAAGTGGACTTCTTCGGCGGCGAGCCTTTAATGAATTTTGACGTGGTAAAGAAGCTTGTGGAATATGCGAGAGTGCGCGAAAAGGAAACGGGTAAAAACTTCCGCTTTACGCTTACCACCAACGGCATGAACATCGACGACGACGTTATAGATTTTGCAAACCGCGAGTGCAGTAACGTGGTTTTGAGCCTTGACGGCAGAAAAGAGATACACGACCGCTTCAGAGTCGACTATTCGGGTAAGGGCAGCTTTGATACGATAGTGCCGAAATTCCAAAAGCTCGTAAAGGCAAGAGGCGGCAAGGACTACTATATGCGCGGCACCTTTACCCACGCAAATCCCGATTTCGTAAACGATATTAAGGCAATGCTCGACCTCGGCTTTACCGAGCTTTCAATGGAGCCCGTGGTATGTGCTCCGACAGACCCTTCGGCGCTTACGAAAGAAGATATTGAAATAGTGAAAAAGCAATATGAGGAACTTGCAGAGCTTATGCTCGAAAGGCAGTCCGAAGGACGTCCCTTTACGTTCTACCACTATATGATAGACCTTACGGGCGGCCCCTGCATATATAAGAAGATATCGGGCTGCGGAAGCGGTACGGAATATATGGCGGTCACGCCTTGGGGCGATCTTTACCCCTGCCACCAATTCGTCGGCGACGAAAAGTTTAAGCTCGGTAACATCTATGACGGCGTGACGAATACGGCAATGCGCGAGGAATTTAAGGGCTGTAACGTATATGCGCACCCCGAATGCGCGGACTGTTGGGCAAAGCTTTATTGCTCGGGCGGCTGTGCGGCAAACGCATATCACGCAACGGGAAGTATACGCGGCGTATACGAAAGCGGCTGTGAGCTCTTTAAGAAAAGAATGGAATGTGCCATCTACATAGAAGTAAAAAAGATGTTTGGTGAATGATATGAATACGCCCATTTGGGATTTTCTCAAAAAATACGCCGAAAGCGGCGCAGTAAGGCTTCACATGCCGGGCCATAAGGGCGAAGCACCCTTTGACGTAACGGAGATAGACGGCGCGGACGTGCTTTATAAGGCAAGCGGCATAATCGCCGAGAGCGAGAAAAACGCAAGCGTGCTTTTCGGTTCGGCGCGTACCTTTTATTCCGCCGAGGGCTCGTCGCTTTGCATAAGGGCGATGGTGCACCTTATCTCGCTGTACGCTAAAGAAAAAGGCAAGACGCCGTACGTACTTGCCTACCGAAACGTACATAAAAGCTTCGTCGACGCTGTGGCGCTTACGGATACGGACGTGGATTTCATCTACCCCGAAAACAGCGATATTATGTCGGCGGACGTGAGTTTACAAGCGCTTGAAGAACTAATAAAAGAAAAAACGCCGACGGCGCTTTATATCACGAGCCCGAGCTATCTTGGGGAAATCGCCGATATTGAAGGCGCTGCAAAAATTTGCAAGAAATACGGCGTATTGCTTGCCGTCGATAACGCGCACGGCGCTTATACGAAATTTCTCTGTCCCTCGGAGCACCCGCTCGATATGGGCGCGGATATCGTCTGCGACTCGGCGCATAAGACGCTCCCCGTGCTGACGGGCGGCGCATATCTGCACGTGGGAAAAGGCGCGCCCTCTTACTTTACGGAAAATGCGGAAAACGCGCTTTCGCTTTTTGCGTCAACGAGCCCCTCTTATCTTATATTAAGCTCCCTTGACCGCGTAAATCTCATAATTGCCGAGGACTTCAGAGAAAAACTCTTTGAGTGTGCAAAAAAAGTCGAAAAGCTAAAAGCAAATCTCGTAGAGCACGGTTTTGAGACTTTCGGAAACGAAAAGCTCAAGCTTACAATTATGCCGAAGGCTTTCGGATATCTCGGCACGGAGCTTGCGAAGATACTCTCCGAAAAGGGTATATTTTGCGAATTTGCCGATAGGGATTATCTTGTTG
>JAZRTW010000142.1:0-5879 GCA_045652265.1 Eubacteriales bacterium
GAGCTTCTTTACACCGACATTCCCGCTCAAGCGGCGATAAACGAAGCGGTGGAGCTTATGAAGACCTTTGACGAGCAAAAGAGCGCGGCGTTCGTAAACGGCGTTTTGGGAAAAGTTGCATCGGAAAATGGCAAGCTCTGACAACAAGCTTTTTTTGGGTGTCGATACGAGTAACTACACTACGTCTCTTGCTTTAGTCGAATGTGACGGCGCGGGGAATATCCTCTCGTACAAAAACGAAAGGCGTATTTTGTCCGTCGAAACGGGTATGAAGGGACTTAGGCAAAGCGACGCCCATTTTAATCACACGAAGAATCTGCCCGAGCTTTCCGAAAGGCTTTTTGACGGAAAGTGTGAGGGCGATATTTTTGCCGTAGGGTGCTCGGATAAGCCGAGAAATCAAGAAGGCTCGTATATGCCTTGTTTTCTTGCGGGAATTTCCGCAGCAAGCCTTACTGCTGCGACGCTCGGCGTGCCTCTTTTTAAGTTTTCGCACCAGTGTATGCATATTGCCGCGGCGCTTTACAGTTGTAAAAGAGAGGACTTGTTCGAAAAAGAGCACCTCGCCTTCCACGTATCGGGCGGTACGACGGAGCTTTTGAAGGTAAGCCCCGACAAAGAAGGCGGCTTTATTTGCGAGATTATAGGCAAGACTCTCGATATATCCGCAGGTCAGCTTATAGACAGAGTCGGAGTTATGCTCGGACTTTCTTTTCCCTGCGGCGCGGAGCTTGAAAAGCTTGCGACGGAAACGAAAAAGCGCCCAAAGATCTGCGTAAAGGGTACGGATATGAATCTGTCGGGCGCGGAAAACAAGTGCGCCGAAATGATGGCGCAAGGTGTGCCGAAAGAAGAAATAGCGGCGTACGCGCTTGAATTTGTGAAGATGTCGCTTCTTGCGACGGTACAAAACGCGGTTGAACTTTACCCCGACCTGCCCGTAGTATTTGCAGGCGGCGTTTCGGGAAATAAGCGCATAAAGGAACATATTAAAGAAAGCATAGGCGCAGAATTTGCGGACTTGGGGCTTTCATCGGATAATGCCGTAGGAACGGCAATTTTGGCGTCGAGAAAATATTTTGGGAGGTGAGCAAAACGGAAACACCAACACCGGTATATTCGGTTACCGAAATAAACGAGCATATTAAGCTTATACTTGAAAATCAGCCCGCGCTTGCGGACGTAACGGTAGTCGGTGAGATATCCAATTTCACGTCTCATAAAACGGGGCACTTCTATTTTACGCTCAAAGATGAGGGCGCTGTGCTTCGAAGCGTTATGTTTAAATATTCCGCGCAAAAGATAAGCTTTGCCCCGCAAAGCGGAATGAAGGTCAGGGTAAAAGGCAGAATAGGAGTTTTTCCGCGTGACGGGCAGTATCAGCTTTACGTTACAGCTATGATACCCGAAGGCGAGGGCTCTTTAAATATAGCTTACGAGCAGTTAAAACAAAAGCTTGAAGCAATGGGACTTTTTGATCCCGCAAAGAAAAAGCCTCTTCCGAAAAGACCGAAGACTATCGGAGTCATACCCTCCGATACGGGCGCGGCTATAAGAGATATCATAGATATTACCGGAAGACGTTTCCCTTATGCAAAGCTCGTACTTTATCCCTCTCTCGTGCAGGGCGAATTCGCCGCAAAACAGCTTATAGAGGGCGTAAAGTTTTTCAATGAAAAATATCCCGTTGACGAGATAATAATCGGCAGGGGCGGCGGCTCGATAGAGGATTTATGGGCGTTTAACAATGAAGAACTCGCTTATGCGGTATTTGCATCGAAGATACCCGTCATCTCCGCCGTGGGACACGAAACTGATTTTACAATATGCGATTTTGTCGCCGACGTAAGAGCGGCAACTCCCTCTGCGGCGGCGGAGCTTGCAACTCCGAGCACGGAGGAGCTCAAAAAGAAATTCAATAATATAATCCCGATATTGCACTCAAGGCTTGATGCGAGCATTAAGGAGAAAAGAGGCCGCATCGCCACTTTATGCGCATCCCGTCAGCTTTCCTCACCGAAAGTGCAGATAGACGATAAGAGAATGGGCGTCGTTCATCTTTCCGAGATGCTTGAGGGCAGAGCAAAATATATTCTCCAACTCAAAAAGAATCTCTTTTCGCAAAACGCATCGCGCCTTTCGGCGTTAAGTCCGCTTGACGTAATAAAACGCGGCTACAGCGTGGTCTATTCAAAAAGCGGAAGCGTCGTAAGCGAGGTAAAGGACGTAAAAGCGGGAGACAGTATCGAAATAAAACTTTCCGACGGTGACTTAAGCGCTACCGTGGAAAGTATAAAACAGTGAGGTATTTATGGATAAGCAAATGACGTTTGAAGAAGCCACTGTCAGACTTGAAGAAATAGTTAAAAATATGGAAAACGGCAAGATTCCCCTTGCCGAGAGCCTTACGCTTTTTGAAGAAGGTGTATCCCTTGTGAAGCTCTGTAACGATATGCTTGACAGCGCAGAGCAAAAGGTCAGCGTTCTTTTGAAGAACGGCGACGGCTTTACCGAGAGCGATTATATCGGCGAGGGAAAAAGATGACGGATATATCAGGAAAGCTTAAAAAAAACGGTGAAGCGGTAACGAAAAGGCTCACTGAATATATGGAGCGCTTTGACGTGAAAGCTGACCAAGGCGCTTTGTCAAAGGCGATGAGCTACAGTCTTATCTCGGGCGGCAAAGCCGTAAGACCTTTTCTCGCGGTTGAGTTTTCAAAGCTTTTCGGCGGCGACGAGGATATCGCGCTTTCGTTTGGCTGCGGTGTCGAAATGATGCATGCAAGCTCGCTTATACACGATGACTTACCCGCAATGGATAACGATGATATGCGCAGAGGTAAACCCTCTTGCCATAAAGCTTTCGGTGAATATACGGCGATACTTGCGGGCGACAGCCTTCTTTTGACGGCGCTTGAAATTCTCGCTTCGGAAGAGATACCCGCAAAACTCTCGCAAGAGGCGGTAAGACTTCTTGCAAAATGCGGCGGCCCTCTCGGTATGATGGGCGGCCAACAGCTCGACCTTGAATACGAATCGAAAGAGCCCGTGACCGTGGATATGCTCACTAATATGTGCCGTCACAAAACGGGTGCAATAATAACGGGCGCGTGCCTTCTCGGTGTACTTTCCGCAAAGGATAGACTTGATAAAGAAACGTATGAAAAAGCTTACGAAGCGGCACGTCAATACGGAGACTTTCTCGGAATAGCCTTTCAGATATACGACGACGTCCTTGACGTTATCGGCGATGAAAAAACGCTTGGAAAGCCCGTGGGAAGCGACGCAGAAGAGGGAAAGACTACGTTTGCAAGCCTTCTCGGCATAGACGGCGCGACGAAGCTTTACAAAGAATATACGGACAAGGCGACCAATGCAATATCTTCATTTGAAGGTGCCGAGACCTTAAAAGACCTTGCACATTTTCTTATAAACAGGAACAACTGATATGGAAAAGATAAAAACAGTAGGAATAATTCCGAACACGCTCAAGGACTCCGAGCTTTCCTATACCGACAGAATGATATCCAAGTTATGCTCCTGCGGTATAAAGTGTCTTTTGCCTACGGAATGCGGTGTGCGCGATGGCGCAAAAACAGCCTCTTACGAGGAGCTTTACCGTGACAGCGACTGCCTTATCATTCTCGGAGGAGACGGTACTATTTTGCGCCACTCAAGCGGCGCGGCAAGATACGACACCGCTATTTTAGGTGTAAATATCGGAACGATAGGATTCATATGCGAGCTTTATCCCGATGAAGAAGACGAGCTTGAAAAGCTTGCACGGGGAGATTACGATATAGAAAAGCGCTATATGCTTGACGTTTCGGTTATAAGAGACGGCAAATGCATAGGAAATTTCACTGCTCTAAACGATGCGGTCATCGAAAGCGAGGGTATATCGAAGGTAATAGCCATAGAGCTTTACCGCGACGATAAGCGTATAATAGACTATATGGCAAACGGACTTATAGTGTCGACACCTACGGGCTCAACGGCGTATTCACTTGCCGCGGGCGGCCCCATAGTTGACCCCGAGACCGCCGTTACAACCGTGACGCCGATATGTCCGCATACCTTGACGGAGAAGCCGATGATATTCGATATGAACGCGCGGCTTTCGTGTAAGATAAGCTCAATGCGCGGAAGTCCATGCCTTAGCGTCGACGGCAGAGATTTTCTCTCTCTTAAAGAAGGCGACGTGGTAAGAGTGACGAAAAGCGAAAGCTTCACGAGACTTATACGGCTCAAGAGCCTTGAATTTTACGATATAATATACCAAAAGCTATCTATCAAAGTATAGTATTTCAGAAAGGAATAACAATGACGAAATTCCAAAGACACGCAAGAATAATGGAGCTTATTGAAAACAACGCCATTGAAACGCAGGAAGATTTAACGAGTATGCTTTCCAATATGGGCTTTAAGGTCACGCAGGCGACCGTTTCAAGAGATATTAAAGCGCTCCATATCATCAAGACCATCGGTGAAGACGGCAAATACCGCTACAGCGTAAACAACAAGGAAGAAGAGGTCAAAGCGACCGCAAAATTCCACGATATTTTGAGCGGTATCGTCGTAAATATCGCGGCGGCGGGCAATATCGTCGTAATAAAGACTTATCCCGGAATGGCGCAGGCGGCGGCAGCGGCAATAGACGCCATCATCTTCAAGGATATCGTAGGCTCTATAGCGGGCGACGATACGGTATTTATCGTCGTTAAGGATAACGAAACGGCGCTTCATTGCAAGGAAAAATTTTTGGATTTGTTAGATAACAGATCAAATAGGTGATTAAATGATAAGTTCTCTTTCCATTGAGAATGTAGCTCTTATCGAGCGCGGGGAGATAAATTTCTCCCAAGGCTTCGTCGTCTTAACGGGTGAGACGGGCGCAGGTAAGTCGATAATCATCGACTCCATCGGTCTTATCTTGGGTACAAGGGCAAGCCGCGACATAATAAGAAGCGGCGCGGAGTATGCGGAGGTAAGGGCGATATTTGAAAAATTCAATACTATGGAGCTTCGGGAGCTTACGAATACGGAGACGGAACTCGAAGACGGACAGCTTATGCTTACGAGAAGAGTTTATTCCGACGGGCGTTCCACGGCAAAGATAAACGGAAAGACCGTTACCGTATCAATGCTTCGCGACGTAGCGTCAAGGCTTGTCAATATTCACGGCCAGCACGAAGGACAACTTTTGACCGACAGCGCACGGCATACACAGCTCCTTGACCTTTATGCCGAAAACGACGGTGTACGCGCATCTTACAAAGAAGCGTACGCGAAGGCGAAGGTACTCCAAAAGGAGATACTTGATATAAGTGCAAAAGAAAAAGAAAGAGCCGAAAAAGAGGCGTATCTTAAGTACGTTATCGAGGAGATAGAAAAGGTAAGCCCGAAGCCAAAAGAGCTTGATAAGCTTGCGAATACTAAAAACGCTTTGGAGCAGAGCAAAGCTTACAGCGAGTCCGTGATGACGGCACTTGCGCTCCTCGGCGGAGAGGGCGATGAAAAAGGCGCAGTAGAAAAGGTGAAAGCCGCTTTGTCGTCTATCGAAAAGGTCAAGGAACTGATAAGCGGCGGCGAAGAACTTTACCAAAGGCTCTTGGAAGTATCGCTTGAGCTTGATGACAGCTACGGCGAGATATCGCACCTTTCGGTAGCTGTAGACGGTGAAGGCGAAACTGATATTGACAAGATCGAAGAGCGTATGTACGAGATCGAAAAACTCTGCCGCAAGTACGGCGGTGACGAAGAAGCCGTTTTAAGTGCTTTGACGGACTCTAAAGCTGAACTTTCGGAGCTTGAAGGGCTCTCGTCAAGGCTTGAAGATTTAAGCGGCGCATACGCAGATGCAAAATCGGAGCTTGCAA
>JAZRTW010000143.1:0-16386 GCA_045652265.1 Eubacteriales bacterium
AGCGTTATATACGGCTGAGGCAAAACCTGCCGTGCCGCCGTCGCTGTTCAAACTTGCGGGCATCTTCGCAAAGTCTGCAAGCATATAGTTGTCTTTAGATGACAAGAACAAGGACGAATAGAAGGTATCTGTCCATTGCCAAGAGAAAGCAAAGAGGAATACCGTTACGAGCATGGGTGTAGAAATGGGAAGGATTATCTTAAGGTAGGTCTGCATAGGACCGGAACCGTCGATATAAGCCGCCTCTTCAAGCTCGTCGGGAACGCCCTTAAAATACTGTCTCATAAGGAATATATAAAGGCTGTTTTTAAGTGCAAGTCCTGTGATTGAAAGAATTAGGAAGGGCCAATACGTACCGTTGAGCTGGATCGACTGTGTAGCCTTATAGCCCTCGATCGCGCCCTTTACCCAAGCAAACAATCCGCCCGAATCCGCCATACTTCCGTCAAACATCGCGTGGAAGAATCCGTATATGCCGTATACGTCAAAGTAACGGAACTTCATAAAGAGCGAAAGCTGAAGGGTGTCGTGGGGAACTACCATCGACAAGATAACCAAAAGGAAAAGTATGTTGCGGCCCTTGAACTTGAATTTTGCAAATCCGTAACCTACTAAAGCACAAATGAACATCTGCACAAGTGCGCAAAGAGCGGAAAGTAAGTATGTATTAAAGAGCGCCTTGAAATACTGGTTTTCCGTAATTACCGCCGAATAAGTAGAAAGCGTGGGGGTTTTCGGTATCATCTTTACCGTAACGTCCTTAAAGTCAGATGCACTCATAAAGGACGAGGATATCTTAACGAAGAAGGGATATACGACTACGAAAGCGATACCTACAAGAAGGATAAAACGAACTATTGCCCAAACTACATCAACGAGAAAGGCTTTAGAAGTAATTTTTGATTTTAAACGCGATTTCCAATCCAATTTGCCTTCGAAATCGGCACGGATCTTTGTTTTTGTGTCTTTTTTAACAGTTGCGCTGTTATTCATTTTATTACCTCCTTTCCTAGTCTCTTCTTTGATAGAATACGAACGCCGATACAAGTCCCGCAACCGCCGCAAGAAGCACGATTACCACGAGGAAGTATATCCATGACATCGCGGAAGAAAGTGTTCTTGCACCGCTGTCGGCGTAAACTTCGTCGATGTACATCATTACGGGGTTATCCGTTCTCGTAAACGAGTCGATGACAGTATAGACTGCGTTTACCAAGATCATAGGGCTTATCATCGGGAACGTTACCTTCCAGAAGGTCTCCCAAGCGGTAGCACCGTCGATCTGGCAGGATTCGTAAATAGCGGGTGATATGGACTGAAGACCTGCAAGGAATACTAAAAGCTGTACGCCCGAGCGGTTGATGATACCGTAAACGTTGTTTACTATCTCAACGACAGACTCAACGAGTTCTGTACCAACCTTCATGTTTCCGAGAAGGAGCGCTACGTCCATTGTGTTGATGATGTCGGTACCGCCGGAAGCTCCACCGCCACCGCCGGAACTTGCAGACTGCATGCTGCTCATAAGAATATCACTTGCTTCGAGCTTCGTGATAATACCTGTCTGAAGTACGACGGGAATGAAGAAGATAGCTCTGAATGCCGTACGACCGATCTGCTTTTGGTTAAGAAGTACCGCCAAAAACAGTGCGAAAATAACTATCGCGGGAATATCGAGTACCATACTTTGTAAAGTCGATATAAGCGTCTTTACAAAGTCGGTATCTTGGAAGAGTGCGTTGCTGTAGTTTTGCAGTCCTGCCCATTCGAGAGTGAAGCCACCCGTCGAAACGATCGACAGATTTGAAAAACTGTAGCGAATTGAATCGTAAAGTACGGGGATATAAATGATCAATAATCCGATAGCAAAAGGTGCTACGAAAACCCAACCCCATCTTGCCTTTGTCTTATCAAGGCCTACCGCTTTACGCTTTTTGGGCGTTTGCTTTTTAGCGACTGCCGGCTTCTTAACCTTAGTTGATTGAGCTTGCATTAATTATCCCCTCCTTTCTCGATTTTTTCATAGCTGTAACCGGGAATTTCAACAACGATGTCGAATTCCTTTTCTACGATGATCTCCTTACCGTTTTGGTCCTTATCGACTACTTCGCCGAGAACCTTCTTGCCTGTTTCATCAAGCTTGTAGGAAACACCGTAATTTCCTTCGGCGTCTTCGAAAATGTAAACGGTCGATCTATCGTAGTTTACAAATATCTCCGTGCCGTTTTCGTAAGTCACGCAAACCGTTTTCTTCGTGATCGCATCGTGATCAACGATGTATACGTTTTGCAAATCTGCAAGCGCTTCGTTGATCTTTGTGTAAGTATCAACCATATCGTCAGACCAAGTCGTGTAGTCAACCGAGAAGTACTTGCTTGTCGTGATGTCGCTCTTGAGCTCGTTTGTATTCTGATAAGATACTCTGAAGAAGGGCATTGCGCCGCTCTCGATTACCTTCAATACCGCCGCATCGTAATCAGGTGCCGCGTTAATGGGCGAACCAGCGAATTGGAGGCTACCGTGAACTACCATTGCATAAAAGGGAACTTCACGGCTTGCGTAAATGTATCGGCTGCTCTCCAAGGGAGCGTCAACGATAAGGTTAGCGTACTTGAGAGCGTATGCGTTACCGCCGTCTACAAGCATTTCACCTGTGCTTTCCTTGATTTCGGAAAGAACCATATCAACGTAGTCTTGAGCTTCAACTCTGTTTAAGGGACGCTTCTTGTTGTGATCGGAGTTAAGGTTGCTTCCGAGGCTTCCGACGGAAATTCCGCCGATGCCGAGTTTTTGATACTTCTTCTCGATCTTCGACCAAACCTCGCTCATAAATTGAGGAGATATAACGTCGCCGTTCCAAATCGTAAAGCCTTGAGACTCGTCGTCGTATTCAAGCTTAAACGCGATTCTCTTATCAACGCGGCGGGAAACCATCTTGCTGTAGTTAAAGCCGTCAAACATTGAAAGATTGAATACGTAGGAAAGCTCAACGTCGGGGTAGATATAAGTGTTATTTTCTTTTGCAAATTCGAGGAAATCGGAAAGTCCGCTCTTTCCTCCCGTTGCCTTCTCGATATTAAGCTTTGAGAAGGGCTGCTGCTTAAATGCATCGTTTGCCCAAGAGGTATACTTAACGTTTACTCTGCCTATACCCTTTTCCTGAAGCTCGGTTACCATTTTTTCGAGGTCTTCGTAAGTGGTAAGGGGCTTCTTTACGTTTACGGGTACGCCGAGTATTCTCTCGCTTACCTCAATGGCACCGAAGGATTCGATGAAGAGGGGAACCTTTTCATCAGTCTGCTCAAGCTTTGTAAGCGTGCCGTTTTTCGTCAAATAATCGCGGTAAGCGTTAGCCATACCCGAATAATTTGCTTGATTTCCGGTGAGCATTATTACCTTAACGGAAATGTTGCCCGTGTAACGACGGTCTGTTACAACAGTCCACATAGACGTGCTGCTTTCGCTGAACTGATTCAGTGCGTAAGAGTCGTTGGGACGGGGAACGTATGTCGTGTAAGTCGTGTTATAGGGGTTAACGGTACCGCCGTGCTTTGAGGTAATAGTACCGATAGCTTCACCCTCGGTGATGATGGATAAAACTGCGCTGTCTTTAACGTTCTTGACTTCCTTGGTGACGATTTCCGTAAGAGGTTTTCCGTTTGCGTCTAACACTACGTTGCCGTTTGCATCCTTAACCTCTACCCTTTCGGTCTGCGTCTCGTATTCAACCTTGGAAACTACCGTGCCGAATACGGGAAGTCTCATTATTTCTTGGTTTGCACCGGTAAGGTTATAGTAAGCATAGTCTTGACCGTATATCTTACCGCTGACCTGAACAGACTGCTTCTCTACGTCTGCGAAGTTGATGATGGAGCCCGAACCGTCGGGAATGAAGGTGTAGCCGCCTGCGGAAGCCGTACCTGCACCGAGGTAAGGAAGGATCGTGACGTCGTCAAGTCTGTAAAGTGTGCTGTCAAAACGGATACCGTTAGCGGGTACGCGGTACGTAAGTCCGTCCTCGGTGAGATAATACTCGATTGCAATTCTGAAAAGAGGAGGAGCTACGTCTGTGCCCGTGTAGTTTGTCATGCTGTGGTCGGATGCCATATCCTCAAAGGTATAATCCGTGAAGTTTACGATAGCTTTTTCGAGCCAGTTAACGAGCTCGACTTGAGTTGCGTTGGAGTCGATAACGTAAACGGGCATCTTCTCCGTAATGGGATACTGCAAGTACATAGCACGCTTCTGACGCTCTGTAACGCCTTTTGCGTTAGGATCTTTAAGTGTATAGAATACTGATTTTCCGTCGTCGTTAACGAACTTGGAAAGAAGGAACTTTGCAGACTCTCCGTCGGTAGTGGTAAGATTTTGTCTTGCCGCTTCCTGAAGAGGTGCGATGATCATAGTTTCAAATCTCTCCTTGGAGATGCAGCGGGGAACGAGAACTCTCGTCTCGGTTCTACCCATCGTGTATTCTACTCTGACACCGCCGGAAATCTTCTTTACAACGATCTGGTTGTTTCCGCTTTCCGAATTGATTCTCATTGCGGCTTCTTCAAAGCTGTTCATCGAAGCTGAAGCGCCGGTTGAGATAGTGGTGTAGTTTAAAAGTATCTGGCTGAAGAGCTCATACTTTTGTGTATCTGCGACTTTAGTGCCGGGAATATCGAAGGGGTTAGACCACAAAACCTGGCTTCTCTGCTTTAACGCCATTTCGCCGGTGGTTTTCTCAATATAGAGTGTGTATTCGCCGACACTCATAAGCTCTTCCATCGTTTCGAGCTTTTCCTTTTCAGTAGCGTAGGAGGTCGTCAGATATTCAAGTTTTATAGCTTCAGCATCGTACGTCACTTTTTCTTCGTCAGCAAATACACTAACTATTGATGACATAGCCGCCGCGATGAGAAGTGATGCGAGCAAAATGAGTATTTTTCTTTTCATCTCTTACGTCTCCTTTCTACTGTAGTCTGAATGATATCTCAATGACTATGTTACTGATAAACGTATATATCTTCGTAACAAGTCCCGAGAAAAGTACGCCGATAAACATTATTACCATTACGGCAACTACCGAGCCGATAGCTGTGATGACACCCTTGCCGAAGGTATAGTCATGAGTCGTCATTGCGCCCAAAACTATAAGTCCGCCCATCCAGATAACGCCGATAGTCGTTATCATCGTTACCATTGCCGCTTCTTGCTGTGTTACCATATTCGAAAGAATCGTGGAGAAGAACAGCATTATGGGGTAAGGCAATAATGCGTAAGATGTTGCTATAAAGATGTTCTTTAAGGTTCCTTCGCCGTCAAACAAGGTGGTAAGACACCAGTTGCCGATGCACCAAAGGAAGAGAGGAAGTAAAACAGCGACGATTTCAAGAAGAATATTTACGCCGTTACCCTCTGTATTGAAAAGGTAGCCTGCTGCGAGAGAGTGGAACATATCCACGAGTATCGTAAGCGCAACAAACGTCCAAGCCGCTCTCATAGAGCCTCTCTTCTCATGCTTCAAATCCCAGAAGCCGTCGAAGGGATGGAGCATAACGTGGAAGCCGTATAAAAGCTCCTCGTAGTACTTGCTCTTTCTGCCATTTTTGTGAGCTGCCGCTTTGTTAACCTTGCCTGCCCAGCCCAAGAACTTGACTAAAAGTATGATGACTGCCAAAACAACGATTATCATAAGCAAGAGATACTTTCTGATTATCTCTTTACGCGTTGCCTGGAATGCATCGGACCAGCTTTCAGTCTCGAATGCAAACTCAAAGTACTCCATAGCCTCTTCGTATTCGCCGGAGCGGAGAAGAGCTCTGCCGATTCCGATATACGCAAGGTCGAAGTTGTTGTTCATCTTCAAAACTTCGCGCCAGTCGTTTATCGCCTCGTCGTACTTACGGTCTTGCTGATTCTGCAAAGCCTTCGCAAGAAGGTCGCCGTAGGTCGTTCTTATAAATACCTGGAAATTGTCGGAGTTTTTATCGAGCACGATAAGGTCCGTGCCATGATATGCGATACATTCGATGCTCTGGAGCGTACCCTCTTGGTTGCCCGTGTTACCGAATGCCCAAAGCATATTACCGTTTTGGTCGTATGTATAGATTCTCTGACGCTTTTCGTCAACTATACTCCAAGTTTCATCGGGACCGAGTGCAACGTCTATGATCTTCGAAGCGCCGACGATCTTGTTATACTGAGTCTCGTAGTTCATTACGTTAAGTTCACCGGAGGGAGGATAGAATCCCGAGCGGTACATAACGTCGATACCTGAAAGGTTGAGCTTCTTTACGGGAGCGAACTTATCGGTGGTATCCTTACCAACGATAGCAGCCTGCTGCTTTGACTCCTCAATAGATGAAGTCGTAACGTAGATGAAGCCGTCTTTGTCTATGGTAATGTTGTTGAACTCCGTGGGAACGTATCTTTCGGATGCAGCCTGCTGTGCATCGGTCTGGAAGTATCTCCAGAGAATATCGAAAGCGTCAACGGTTGCCTTCTGTGCGCCGATGTAGCCAAGGAAAGTGCCGTCTTCTTTAAGTGTGATAATACCCATATAGGTCGTGGAGGATACGACGTAGATACGTCCTGCGTCGTCAACCGCCAAAGCGATGGGCTTATAAAGTGAGCCTTCTTCGATAGCTTCGCTCTCGGGCTCCCCTATCTCTCTTACGAAGTTGCCTTGCATATCGAACACTACTATACGGTAGTTGTTCGTATCTGCAACGTAGATAAGTCCGTCTTCTTCAGCTCCGTTTGCAACGTCTTCTGCGGTGCCGTTTGTTTTAACGAATACGCCTTCGCACTCGAGAAGAGCATCAGGAACACCCTGTTCGTTAACGAATTCGCTGAGCTCAAAAACAACCTCGTAGCGAGCGTTATTCTTGACGATCTTGAGCACTCTGCTGTTAGTTCCGTCTACAATATATATATTGTTGTAGTCGTCAACGAAAATATCGCTGGGGTTGTCAAGTGCAACGTCAAGTCCGAGATCTGCGGAGTCTATAGTGTCATACGGAACGTATGCCGCGGGAGAGTTCTGCATATTGCCGGTATAGGAATACGTGAACGTCTGATACGGTGTTGCCGCTGATACGGGGAAGCATCCGATCGCAAGTGCAATTACGATCGCAACGATTAAAAATCTTGTAATTTTTTTCACTTTGCTTCCCTCCTTTAGTCCTTCATTCCCGACGAAGACATAGTCTCAATGATGTTACTCTGCGTGATAAGGAACACGATACAGGGAACGAGCATTTCAACTATGAGTGCCGCCGCACTTGCACCGGCACGGACGATACCTGCCGATACGATCTGCTTAACAGCGTAGTTAAACGACTTGAGCTGCTCGGAATAAATGTAAACCGTAGCACCGCTGTTCCAAAGACCCTGGAAGGAGAACACGATAAGCGTGAGCCAAGCGGGTTTAACTGCCGGCATTGCGATCTGCCAATAGATTCTCATCTCACCCGCACCGTCAATTCTGGCGGCTTCAAGGATCGAGTCGGGAACGTTAGTCTCCATAAACTGCTTGATAAGGTAAAGTCCCAACGTCGTACAAGTAGCGGGAACGATTACCGTATACAGCGTGTCGATCCAACCGAGTGCCGAGAACGTAAGGAAGTTTGCGATAGTGGTAACGGTTGAATGGAACATAAGTGAAAGTACTATTATCTCGAACATCCAGCCTCTGCCGGGGAACTTGATTTTAGCAAGAGCATAAGCGGCAAGAGAGGAAAGCACAAGGTTACCGAAGGTACCGAGTACGGAGATGAGTACGGTGTTAAAGAGGTATCTTGAGAAAGGTACCCAAGACGAGCTCATAAGTGCGAACAAGTCTGTGTAGTTATTGAAGGTCGGTTTTGAAACCCAGAAGCGAGGAGGGAATATCCACAGCTCGTCGAGAGGCTTCAAGGACTGAATTATGGCGTAATAGGTGGGAATGATCATCGCGAATCCCAGAATAGCAAGGAAAACACCTACGCCGATATTTCCGCCGAGTGAACGGTTAACGGTTCTGTAGCGCTTTGAGTAACGTTCTTTTTTCTTTTTCTTAGGAACGATTTCTTCAGCCGCTTCGGGAACCTTTTTAACTGAAGCAGAATTCATCACTGACCCACCTTTCTTAACATTTTCTTGATGAGGATGTTAGATCCGACCATCATTATGAACAGTATAGTTGCTATTGCGGAAGCGTAACCTGTTTCAAAACGCTGACCGCCGAAGTCCTCCAAGTGATGCATTATCGTCCAAGCCGTGTACTCTGTGCTGGGGAAGCCGCAGAGTGCTGTGATAACTGCACCGAAACCAAAGGACTGTGTTATGGACATAACCGCACCGAACATGAGCTGTTCTCTCATCGCGGGAAGTGTTATGTACCAAAGCTCTTGCCATCTGTTTTTAAGTCCGTCGACGGCGCCTGCTTCGTAAAGGCTTCTGTCAACACCCTGGAGACCTGCGATAAACGAAAGGAAGGTCGTACCAAGTGACGTCCAAAGTGCGACGACGATTACGAGAGGCATAATGTACGAGGAGTCGAAGAAGAAGTTTATCGGCTCCGTTATAAGACTCATTTCAAGAAGAAGTGAGTTTACAACACCGTACTGGTCGCCCGAGAAAAAGATGGTAAATATCAAGTAAAGCTGACCGGAAATACTCGGTGAATAGAATATAAATGTAACTATTGCACGGAGCTTCGGATGCATATCGTTGATAAACCAAGCGATAAAGAGTGATATCAAATATGATGCGGGACCCGTGATCGCCGCGAAAATGAGAGTGTTCTTAATGGCGATTATGAATACGTCGTCATCAAGCAAAAGTCTCGTGTAGTTATCGAGGAACAACCACTTGGGAGCTTCGATCATATTGAATTCCGTAAAGGAAAGTACGAATGAAAGTAAAACGGGAAATACCGTGAATACCGTAAAGAGAATCATAAAGGGAGCGATCATCAAGTAGCCGACTTTGTTTACCCTCATATTACGGCGGAGAAGCTGACCTTTTGTCATTTCGCTGACGGGTATTTCTATCTTTTGCTTTTTCTTAACATCTGTCATGACATATCTCCTTCCTTATAATATTACTGTAAACCGCCGCCGAAGAGTTTGTTGTACTCTTCGACAGTGTAAAGGCGGCCATCGGATGCAAGTATCATTCCCTCTTCTTTGGGAGTGAGCGTTCCGTCATCGTTTACGATGAAATCGTCCATAGTTGCAAGTTCGAATTCCTTGCGCTTTCTGTTAAGCTCTGCGTTGATCTCATCAATGTAGCTGTTCATTTCCTGAACGGCATCTTTCTTTTCATTGTATACCGCTTGGTATGCGAAGGTCACGTAACGTGTGATGATGTATCCGCCGGGCATTTCGGGCTTCGCGGAGAGAGCTTTGAACTGATAATTAATGTTATCGTATTCACTCTTCGTCCAAGGCAAAGATCCGAGAGCTTCTTTGTTTGCGGTGAAGTATTTAGCACCGTCACCCATGATGGAAACAACTTCGCTACCGAAGTCTGCCTGAGCTTCTTTTCCGCTCCACCACTTAACGAATTCCCATTCTTTCTGGTAGTCATCTTTACCCTTGCTCTCGATAATTACCGTTGCTGTTGCGGTTACGGGAGATGCGTAGTCAATAGTTCCGTCCTCTCTGGGAGTTCCGGGAACCGCTACCATACCCCAAAGACCTGCGATCTCGGGAGCAAAGAGCGTAAGCTCGTTGTAAAGAGCGATATCCTGAATACCTACAGGCATCTCACCCGTTCTGAAACGGTTGGGGAAGCTATAGGTAAGAGGCAAGTCGTAAAGTGTGATAAGGTCGCACATTTTCTTGAAGCAAGAAAGCGCTGTGTTGGAGTCAAGGTTTATCTCCATACCGGAAAGCGTGGATTGAGTTCCGTCTGCGTTGTTTATCGTGTAGTTCTTATAAAGCTCCTCTCCGGTCTGGAACTGGAAGAGGTAAAGTCCTTGTTCGCCTACGGGATAACCGATATCAAGCTTGTTTGCCAAAATAGCGGGTATCAAATCGTAGAAGTCGTCCCACGTCTCGGGTATCTCAAGTCCGAGCTCAAGAAGAATGTCAGCTCTGTAGAAGAGCATCGGGAAGTTCATCGTCATAGGCAAGCCGTATACCTTATCATACATTGTAAGAGGAATGGTTGCCGCAGGATAGAACTGCTCCAGATTTTCTTCCAAGTCTTCGAATTCATTAAGCGGATGGATCGCGCTTCTTATTGCATAGTTGATAACGTCGGAGCTTGCAAGTCCGATCATTACGTCGGGACCTACACCCGCCAAGATGGAGGGAAGCAAGCTACCGCCCGCAACGAGCTTAAAGTTGACCGCTATGCCCGTGTTGGGAGTGAAATCGTTATCAATGAGCTGTCTTATGACAGACGCACGGTCACGGTCTACCTGATACCATACTTCAACGATCTCATCCTCACTCATTTCTCCGATGTCGACCGTTACGCCTACTGATGTATAATCGGTAAAGAAGGACATTATAAAGCTCTTAAATTCAAATCCGAGTGCCTCGAACATTCCCGCCTGTCCCTTGTAATCCTTGGGAATCTCTGTCTCTGCGGGAGTAAGAATTATGTAGTCGATCGTAAGAGGCTGCTTGCTTACGCTCTGGAGCCATGTACCGATGGTACCTACGTCGGACTTAAGTCTGTCGAGGTTTCTCGCAATAAGGTCTGTGTCATAACCTATCTTCTTGCACAGATAAGCCGTTTTCTGAAGTGTTGCCGTATTCGAACCGGACTCACCAACGATCTGTGTGAGCTCGTCGGCAATGTTATAGAGATTTTCGCTCTCTGCGCGAAGTCCTCTTACAACTTCGGGAAGGTTCTCAATGAACTGATAGTCAATGTACGCGTCGGGATCGGAACCCGTGAGCATCAATATCTCAAGGTACATATCGTTGATGTGCGTGTTAACGTCGGATACCTGGGAAAGAATGCTTCCCATATCGCCCAAAACGACCTCAAAGGAGATCGTGTGCGTTCCCTTGGTGAAATAGAACTCGTAGGGGTTGCCTTCGTTATCGGAAAGATAATCGAGCTGCCAGCCACGGTTATAGTTAAATCTGAGAGCAGCCGCCTCATCGAAGGGGCACTCGCCGTCGATGAGGAGCTTTCTTGAAGTGAAAAGACCTTCCATCGTCGACTGCATAAAGCGCATCGAAATGTTGTAGTATCCGTCCTCGGGAATCTCAACGTCGTAGCTTATCCACTGACCGATCTCCGTCCACTTGCCGCCGCCGATAACGTTAAGTCTCGTTTGGGAAGGATCTTGGGGAGAAGTGATAGCGGAGCTTCTGTCGTTGGAGGGGTAGATGGATCTGTCGGAAGTAGCAGAGGGATACTCTGCCTCGATGTAGACCATTCCGCTCGCGTTGTTCGTCTTACCCTCATTTGCCTTCTTGTACTGCTCGTAAGTGTCGAGAGTCTCGGGAGCACCGAGTGTGAGGCTTCTTAAATAGAATTCCTCTCTTACGGCTTCAAGGGATATCTCGTGCTCGCCTTCTGAGAAATAGAAAAGGAAGGGTTCGCTTACGTAACCGGTGGAGTCCATAAAATACTTCGTGAGGAAGTTATTTTTGATCTGCTCCTTGGGAAGACGGATATCGTTGCCGTTGGTATCCCACTTGAATGCGGGATAAGGAATAAACTTGTCACCGGATATACCCATTATTCTGTCGGTATATTTGATGATTCCGTCGGCATCAAGATACTTTTCTCCGTCCTTGTCAACGAACTGCTTTCCGTCTGCACCCGTAGAAAGAACCTCATAGTCCTCTGCGGTAAGATAGGTGTCTTTCCAAGCTCTCGAAAGCTCGATGGAACGAGCTTCGGAGAAAGGAAGCACACCGTCTATACGGAAGCTTCTTTCAATAGTCGAATCGCCTCCGATTTCGGAGCCGTCCGTGTAATAATCAGCTGCAACGGTGTAAAGGCCGCCCTTGCCTTCGGGAATGGTGATGATAAACTTTACCGTTCCGCTGCCGGGCAATAAAAGCACCTTTACTTCGTTACCTTCGCTGTCCGTTACGGTAGCCTCTGTTGCTTCAGAGCCCTCCTTAACGTAAGCGTCGGTCGCTATAATGGGTTCAAGGCCCTCTTCGGCGGGAGATGCAAGCTCCGCAACCCTTTCGAGGTACTCCTTGTAGCTGCCCGCATCAAGTACCTCTTTGATTTCATCAAGAGATGCCTTGTTGCTCGCGGCAGCGTTTTCTGATTCCGTTTCATCTGCTGCCATTACCGTAAAGCAAGAGCCCGCGATAATGAGAACAGACATAGCGAAGCATAAAAGCTTCACGAGAATCGGATTTCTCATAGAAATGTCCTCCTTGAAATAACTTTGCTTTGCCTCTGCCCTTCGTGCTCCGTGCAAGCAGAATGCACAAAGAGGCAGAATAGCCTATTTTTACTACAAGAATATATCATAAAACGCCTTGAAATGTCAAGAGGAAAAAACTCCCCGAGAGACTATGGGCGCTTACCGTTTCCCGATTTTCGCCGATTTGAAAAAGTGCAAAATTTCAAAAATTTTCACATTTTAAAGATTCGCCCATTTTGTACATTCTGTCTTTTTTATGCAAAAATCGACAGAGCAAAAAAACGAAAAAACCGTAAAAACCGCGCTATATAAGGGTTTTCGGGCGTTTTTTGTCTGTATTTTATCGTCATTTTTTATGCATTGATGTATAAAATCGACAAAAAATACGAGTGTAAGTATTCAATTTGCAAATAAATTCGTTGCATTTTTTGTCATTTTAACTATAAAATCCTTCGTCAAATTGCACAAATTTGGAGTCGTTTTTTCTACGTGTGTACACTTTTTACATATTTTGTAGAATCATTCTATAAAATACAATAAATATGAACTTTTTGTTAATTTGGTAGCTAATTGTTCATTTTTGGGGTGCAGTTTAGTCTTTGTAAGGGCAAAACAATGCCTCCCTCTTTAATGAGGAAGGCATTGTTTTAATTTACTTATTTCGTTTCGGGAGCAGTCGTCGTTACGAGTTTATTTTTCTCTCTTATGATCTTGCCGATCTCCCCTGCTCTGTCGGTGATGCCGAAATCTGCGCGAATCTTATCTTCAAAAATCTTCGCATATTTTACGTGCGCTTCGGCATCCGGGTGGTTTCCTATACCGCCGCCGTTAAAGAAGGTTTCTACAAACTCGAGCTTTTCGTCACCGCGCTCTGCAATTATGTTCTTGAAGTCCTCTTTAAATGCCGTGTTCATCATACCGTAGGTCATATATATTCTTGCGTCGGGATATGCCTTTCTTATGGCATCAAAGAAGTTTCTCAAAGCGTTGTGGAGTTCGGAGCGGTCTTCTTTGTTTGCGTACTCAAGATAATCGTTTGTTCCGAGGTTAACTATAACCGCATCGACCTGATTGTTTTCAAAATCCCACTTTTGCTCTTTATCAGCAAAGTAGCAAGTGAGGTCAAATATTCTGGGAATTACGTTTTCAAAGCTCTTAACTCCGCAAGCAATTCCCCAACCGCCGACCGCAACTATGGAAAGGTCTGCGTTTAAGTTACGTGCGGCAATTGCGCCGTAGGAATAGTACGCATCATCGTCATATTTTGGGGAAACAAGTCCGATTCCGCAGGAGATGGAGTCACCGAGGACCTCTATCTTCATACTCTTTGGCAAAGGCTCTTCGTCAAGCTTGCCTTTATATTCGATCTCGGTAAGGTACATACTGCTGTTCGTGTTTGCACTGTCGGCCTTGTATATACCTATCGTATGATATCCCTTTTCCACACTTGCAAGCGATACGTAAGTCTTTTGGGGAGTAAGCTCTACGTTCTTTGCGTTTTCATAGTCACCGTCAACGACAATATAATAGGGTACGGGCACGTACACGGAAGACGTGAAATAAAGTCTTATGTTGCCGTCAAACCAACCTGCAAATTCAATTCCGGAGTTTGGCCATGCTGCAAGTATTCCCTTTTCTTCGTCAAAAAGGCAACGTCCGTTGATTTTTATCTTGTCCTTTATATCGTAAAGGTTGTCTTTATGCTTTTCGCTGTAGTCGACGTAAATCTTATCCACTTTTTCTTCCTCTTTTTTATCGTCGGCTTGCTCGTTTTTGTCTTGAGTATCGGTTGCGGGCGGCGGAGTCTGTGCTTGTTCTTTCTTTGCGCAAGAGCATAAAAGCGCAAAGCACATTACGAATGCAAGTAAGAGGGCGATAAATCTTTTCATCTGTCTTTCCTTTCGGCGCATTTTTTGCATTTATGTCTTAAAACGAGATTGAAACTCTCGACCTCTTCCCCTATTTTTTCGCTAAAATAGTCCTTTAACGAGGAAATTCCCACGTCGCTGACCTCACCGCAACAAGTGCACAAAAGATGCCCGTGAGATACGGAGCTTTTATCGTAAAGATCCGTTCTTCCGTCCGTACATATCCTTCCGATAATGCCCTCGTCGACAAGCTCGTTTAAATTATTATAGACCGTAGCAAGAGCTATCTTCCCAAGCTCCGCTTTTGCCCTCTCGCAGACCTGTGCCGCCGTAAGATGACCGTCGGCGCGCTTTACTATATTGCATATTACCATTCTCTGACGCGTCATTTTATACCTCCTTCGGCACGTTTTTTGCAGAAGAGTCTTATCAGACTCGTCGCATCTTCTATGACCTTATTTAAAAATGCGGGGAAATTTTCGGGTGCGCTGTTATCCGCTTCGTCGGATATTGCTCTTACTACGGCGTAGGGAGTCGCTCTGAAGGTGCATACCTGACCTATAGCCGCCCCCTCCATCTCGGCAACCTCCGCGCCGAATTGCGAGCTTATTTTTTCCTTTAGCTCGGTCGAATTAACGAAAACGTCGCCCGTCGCTATGACCGCTTTTTTATGAGAGAGGGAAAGCTCTCTTGCACACTCGCAAAGAAGGCTTACGGCGTCCTCGTCGCAAGGAAAATACACGCTTGCAAGCTCCGCTATCTCGCCCTTTTTAAAGCCGATGGGGCTGTTATCCATATCGTGTTGCAAAGTCTTTTCGCCTATCGCAATATCGCCTATATGAAGCTCTTTTGACAGAGTACCCGCCGCTCCGACGTTTATGATAAGCTCGGGGGCAAATTCGTTTATCATCGTCTGCGCCGCCACAGCCGCGAATACCTTGCCCATTCCGCATACGCAAAGCACGACGTCTTGCCCTTCAAGCGTACCCACGGTGAATTCGAGTCCGCCGCTTACGGTGAGGTGCTTATTTTCAAGAAGCAATGATATCTCCTTTATTTCGTCCGCAAGTGCTCCGATAATTCCTATCATTTTATACTCTCTCTTTTCTTTTGATCTACAGACAAAGTATACACCATTTTTTCATGAAATACAAGTGCTTTTTAAAATTATTCTAAAAAATATCGGAGAGGCATTCGCTTCTCCGATAAAATCTTATCTCATTTTCTTTTTTACAACGTCGATAATGCGTACCATCGCAGGTGACAACACGAGGTTTACGAGAAACTCACCTATGAAGTTTACGCCGGCGCAACCGATAAATATAAATTTCATAGCGCTGCCGCCGAACTCTGCAACTGCGTCGGGGAACATCGTGGGAAGTGCTCCGAAGTAGAAGATAAGCATACCCGCACAGAAAATGCCCGTGTTGATTATGGGTGCGGAAATAGATGCCAAGACTGCCTGTACGAGCTTGTATTTACCGCCAAACGCCTTGCCGAGTCCTTTATAGACGAGCGCCGCGCCAAGTCCTGCCATAATCGCCTTCAAAAGACAGATAACGACGAATATCACGGGGTTTGCATCCCAAAGAAGCCACGAGAACATATCCGTACCCGTAATGCCCGCTATCGCAGTAATAAGTCCGAAAACAAAACCGAGGAATGCTCCCGCTCTTGCGCCCAAAAGGCAAGCGCCTATAACGATGGGAACGAGAACAAGCGACATGGGAAGCGCGCCTATTTTAACGAAAGAACCAACAAGCTGAAGCACTACTACCAAAGCAGTGAGTATTGCAAGCTGTACCATATAAAGAATTTTCTGTTTTCCCGTTTTAGTTGCCATTTTGCACCTCCGAAAGTACAGCCGTAAGTGCTGTCTTTTCCATTTTGTTTTTCATAAGTATATCCCTTCTCCGAGACTTTCACTCGGTGCTGCCGTCAAAGCCTTATGCTTTGTACGGCGCATAAATTTTAATAAAAACGCGCGAAGCGTTATTATTTCAAATTGAGCTTATATATTCCGTAAAGCCCTTTCAGCGTAAGGTGGGGCTCGCTTATCACCTCGTGCGAAAGCAAAGGCGATACGAAGTCGGCGTATGCTCCCGTGATAAATACCCTACACGCTCCCGAAAGCTCTTTTTCATAAGCATCGATAAAGCCGTTTAACATATACGCCGTGCCGAGCACTAC
>JAZRTW010000144.1:0-6152 GCA_045652265.1 Eubacteriales bacterium
TACGATCCGACTTTCCCTCTGCATTTCAAGCTGCTTACGGTTCGTATCTTTTACCTCGTACATAGTGCCGTATGCGGAAATTAGATTCTCGGTTATGTACTTTTCCTCTTCAAGACATATCTTCTGTCCCTCAAGGTTGATCTTCAGTTGAAGCTGTGCATCTTTCTGTTTTTCAAGCTCCGCATACTTCTTCTTAAGATCTGCAAGCTCATTCTTCTTTGCGGCAACGTTGTTCTTCTGATCTTCAAGCGCCTGTTCTGCCGCCGTCTTTGCTTCAACCTCGATCTTTGCCGTTTCGGGTACAAAAACTACCAAAAGTGCAAAACAGAGTAAGAAGCATATTAAGGTTTTAAAAGTTTTTTTCATATTTTTGCTCCTATTTGCGTGCATACTTCTTTACGGTAAGTATGCTTGAAAGAACACCTATCAAAATTCCGAGTCCCAAAAATCCGACAACTACGAAAATCGCAAGCTCGGAAACGGGAAGCAAGGTAATGGAAGGAATACCCTCAAGCATTCCGCAAAGAAGATACTCATAAAGATACCACTGGATAGGCAATGCGATAACTGCGGAAATAAGCGCAACATATATGGTTTCAAGCACGAAAGGAAGCGTGATAAACCAATTCGACGCGCCGATATAGCGCATGACCTCTATTTCTTCTGCCCTTGCGTGTACGGAAAGTCTTATCGTATTCACGATGACGAGTACCGTCACCAATAAAACGAGCACCCATATTCCGAAGAATACCTTTACGATACCGTCGCGAAGCTCTTCGACCTGCTCGATAACGTCATAGCTGGAAACCCATCTTTCTTCGATTAGCTTCTCTTCCTTCAAGGTGTCTTCTATATAATTTTCAAGCTTCTCAAAAGATGATATCCCGTTTCTGTACTTTATATACAGCGTATCGGGAAGAGGATTGTCGTCACCTATCGCTTCAAATATCTCGGGGTGGTCTTTATATTCCTCTTTCAAATTTTCGTAAGCTTCTTTTTTCGTTACAGCCGTTATATTTGTGACCTCGTCACCTATTTCGGCTTCTATCTTCGATTTGACTGTCTCAAGGTCGTTTCCGTCGGTAAGATAAACGATTATCTCGTCGGCAGTGTAGAGATTACTTAAGTTACGGTTAATGGTGAAAATGAGAAGCGAAAAGCTACCCATTATGACGAGGCACGCAACGAGGACGAGAATGGAAGCGACAGCCATCGCGGAATTTCTTTTCGTGCTGATAGCAGCCTGCGAGAAAAAGTATCCGATGTTATACCGTTTTTTCATCGTCGTAGCCTCCGTTTCTGTCGGAAATCACCTCGCCGTTATCTATGGCGATAACTCTTTGCTTATAATGGTTTACCAAAGCTCTTTCGTGGGTAATCACGATTATCGTCTTGCCGAGCTTATTGAGGCTGAACAAAAGCTCCATGATCTCAATACTCATTTCGGGGTCAACGTTACCCGTAGGCTCATCGGCGATAATTATATCGGGGTTGTTGGCTATAGCCCTCGCGATAGCAACTCTTTGCTGTTGACCGCCCGAAAGCTCCGTCGGATAACGGTCGGACTTCTCCGTAAGTCCCACAAGGTCAAGAAGCCAAGGCACTCTCTTTTTGATGTTTGCCTCGGGCTCACCGATGACTCTCATGGCGAACGCTACGTTTTCATAAACGGTCTTATCGCTGAAAAGTCTGAACTCCTGGAAAATTGAACCTATCGTTCTTCTGAATTTGGCAACCTTGCCCGAACGGAGCTTTGAGATATTCACGCCGTTTACGATAATACTTCCCTCCGTGGGCTTTTCCTCTCTTATGAGAAGCTTTGCAAGCGTGCTTTTGCCCGCGCCCGAGCGTCCTATCATAAAGACGAACTCGCCGTCGTTTATGGTGAGATTCACTTTATTTAAGGCTACGCACTTTCCGGGATATACCTTCGTTACGTTATCTAATAATATCATCGTCGTTCTCCAATTATTCTTCGCTGAAGTGCTTGGACGCAAGGCACTTCTTAACCATTAATGCAACCTTAAAGGTAATGGCGTTTTCAAATTCACGAAGATCGAGCCCCGTAAGCTTTTTGATCTTCTCAAGTCTGTAAACGAGAGTGTTTCTGTGAATGAAGAGCTTACGGCTTGTCTCGGAAACGTTGAGGTTATTTTGGAAGAAGCACTGGATAGTGAGAAGCGTTTCTCTGTCAAGAGCCTCTATCGAGCCGTTTTTCATAACCTCGTTTAAGAACATATTGCAAAGTGTCGTGGGCAAATGATAAATAAGTCTGCCGATGCCGAGCGTTTCGTAGGTGGAGATCGTCTTCTCGGAATCGAACACCTTACCGATCTCAAGCGCCATCTGCGCTTCCTTATAGGATTTGCCGAGATCCTTGATGCCCATTACAACGGAGCCGACGCCGATAGCGACGTTAACGTAAAACTCTGCCGAAACCGTGTCGATAATCTGCTTTGCAACTGCGTACGCTTCGTCCGTCTCAAACGTGGAAAGACTCTTTACCAAAGCTACGTCCTGATCGCTTATGCCTATAACGTAATCCTTGCTTCTGTCGGAAAACAGAGTGGAGAGAACGTCTGTGGGAATAACGTCGGGCTTTTTCGAAAATCTCACGAAGAGAGCCACCATGGGCTGTGTATCGGAGAAGCGAAGCTCCTTCGACTTGGAATATACCTCCGTGGGCAAAATATTATCAAGGATAACACCCTTTATGAAATTGGCTTTATCATACTTATCGTCGTAATAAGTCTTTACGTTGTCAAGCGCGATGGCAAGTATCGCCACCGTGTTTCTTGCAAGCTCGTCCGTGCCGACTGCGAAAACGGCGTACTCCATTTTGCTGCGGTTTCCTATCGGGCACAAAACCATTCCCTCGGAAACGGTAGTGTCCATAGTAAACGAAATGTCGTCGGCAACCTTCTTATACACTTCTCCTATTTTCGAAAGATCGCTGCAAGCTACGACTTCACCCGCAGCATCTATAACACCTACGGTGACGGTGATGCTCTCACCCATTTTATGTACTATACCCTGAAATAGTCTGTTTGACATTTTGACCTCCATTTTAGCGGTTTATACGATTATATCCATACACTTTAATTATAAAACATTTTCGCTTAAAATTCAATAGTTTGACCCGTCATAAAACAAAATTTTTGCGCTGTTTTTTATATTTTTCGTCATTTTTTCACAACGGTAACGGCGCTCCACTCGTTTTCAAGCTTCTCTTCGATTATCACGAGCCCCGCCTTTTCAAAAGCGTTCTTGACCTGCAATACTCTTTCTCCCAAAATGCCCGATGCAATAAGTACACCGCCTTCTTTAAGGCAGGCAGAAAACAGTCCCGTCATAGCGCACAAAACGTCTGCTACGATATTTGCGAGGATTATATCGTATCTTCCGTTTTGCACGATTTTTTTATATAGCTCGTTATCGGACGTTGCGTCGCCGCAAAGCACTTCCGCTTTATCGGAGCCGAATCCGTTTGACGATAAGTTTTCTCTTGCGATGTCGCAGGCGTTCTGGTCGATATCGACGGCAAGAGCACTATTTGCGCCCAAAAGCATCGACGCTATCGTGAGGATTCCGCTTCCGCAGCCCATATCGAGCACTTTTGCGCCTTCCGTTTTCTTATCCTGCAATACTTCAAGGCATAGCTTCGTCGTCTCGTGCTGTCCCGTGCCAAAGCTGCTTCCCGGATCGAGTTTGACTATCTTATATTTTTCCTCATCTTCTTTGGAAACGCTTTCCCAAGAAGGCTTTATAAGGATTTTTTCACCGATCTTGAGCGGCTTGAAATACTGCTTCCAATTATTCGCCCAGTCGTCTTCTTTTACCTCGTCGCTTACGATCTCAAGGCTTCCGTAAAGTTCGCCTTCACCGTTTTCTATATGTCTTTTGCAAAGTTCCTTTATGCTTTCAAGCTGTTCTGCGCCTTGCTTATTTTCGCAAAGATAGACCGTTACGGCGCTGTCACAATATCTCTTCTTCAAAAGTTCCTCTTCAACGTAATCCCAAGGGACTCTTTTATCGTTTAGAAACTCCTCGAAGCTCGGCGCATCGTCTATCTCAAAGCCGGTTATTCCGAGCTCTAAAAGCTCTGCGGGAAGAAGCTCCGTACCCATAGGGGTAGTAATGATCTTGATTTTTTTGAAGTTCATAATTACCTCTCGTAAACGTCGTGTTCAAAGCGTTTTTTCCAAATTCAATATGCCTTCTTATTTTACAACTTTTGACAAAATAAATCAAGTGTTTTTGTGTATTTTGCAATATATTTTTTATTAAAGAATTGTTGATATTTGCTTTTATATGTGGTAAAATTATCTTGGAATATTATATCGGAGGACTAATAATGAAAGTTGAATTACTGACTCACACCGAAAATCCCGATAAGCTCATTGCCGCCGCCGCAAAGCTTTGCTATGCAAAAAGCGACATAGGAAGCCTTATGGATAATCTTACGGAGGAAAAGATCGATTCGTTTTTGAATACGCTTTCGGGCCTCGGACACGAGAGCCCCATCGAGCACGCTTCCTTTACCTTCGGAATCGAGGGCGTATCGAGAGCGCTTCTTGCTCAAATTACCCGTCACCGTATTGCATCTTTTTCCGTACAAAGTCAAAGATACGTGAGAAAAAGCAATTTTGAGTACATAACACCTCCCGCTATAGCCGCAAACGAAGAAGCTATGAAGGTGTATCTTGAAGCTATGCAAAAGGACGCCGAGGTTTACGATAAGCTTTGCCGGATACTTACCGAGACGGAGAAAAAGCGTCTTATCGAAAGCGGCGTTGACGAGAAGACCGCACAAAAAGCGGCGGAAAAGATCGCAAACGAGGACGCGCGTTTCGTGCTTCCCAACTCATGCGATACGAGAATAATTATGACGATGAACGTCCGCTCTTTGTACAATTTCTTCAATCTGCGTTGCTGTAACAGAGCGCAATGGGAGATAAAAGAGCTTGCTTGGCAGATGCTTAAGCTCTGCAGAGAAGTATCTCCCCTGCTTTTTGCAAAGGCAGGCCCGTCTTGCGTAAAAGGCGCTTGCAGAGAAGGCAAGATGTCTTGCGGAAAAATGACAGAGATAAGAGAAAGGTCGGCGGCTTTAAATGCAAAATAAGATAATAGTCCTCGAAGGACTCGACGCCTCGGGAAAAGGCACGCAGTCGAAAATGCTTGCCGATAGGCTTAAAAAAGACGGAAGAACGTTCCACACTTTCGATTTTCCCCGATATGAAAAAGAAAGTTCAAGTGCCGTAAAAATCTATCTTTCGGGCGCTCTCGGAACGCGTCCCGAGGATACCAACGCTTTCGCCGCCTCGGCTTTCTATGCCGTTGACAGATATATTTCTTACAAGACCGAATGGCGCGAATTTTATGAAAACGGCGACATAATACTGCTTGACCGCTACACGAGCGCAAACGCTTTACACCAGATGTCGAAAATGGACAAGTCCCTTTGGGAAGATTTCGCAAAGTGGCTTTACGATTTCGAATTCGGAAAGCTCGGTATTCCGAAGCCTGCATCAACTTTGTTTCTCGATATGCACCCCGATATCGCAATAGATCTTATGAACAAGCGCACGGAGAATACTGGGCGCGCACAGGACATACACGAGAAAGACCACAGTCATCTCTACAAAAGCTACGAAGCGGCACAATTTGCGTGCCAGCTTCTGGGGTGGAAGCGCATCGTTTGCTTTGAAAACGGCAAACCTCGCTCGGTAGAGGATATATTCGCGGACATATACAATACGGTTAAAGATATAGTTGAAGGATAAATTTATGACCAATTACGCAAGCAAGCTCGCAGAACAATTTTCAAAAAGCGAAACACACATTTCTAACATAATCGCTCTCGTAGACGAGGGCAACACCATTCCATTTATCGCAAGATACCGCAAAGAAATGCACGGTTCAATGGACGATCAGCTTATAAGAGAGATCGTGGAAAGGCTCACCTATCTTCGCAGTCTCGATACGAGAAGAGAAGAAATTAGAAGCGCGATAGACGCTCTCGGAAAGCTAACCGACGAGATAAACGAAGCTCTTGACAAGGCGCAAATTCTTTCGGAAATAGAGGATATCTACCGTCCCTATAAACAAAAGAGAAAAACGAGAGCATCGGTCGCAAGAGAAAAAGGGCTTGA
>JAZRTW010000145.1:0-2947 GCA_045652265.1 Eubacteriales bacterium
CAGTATTTAAGCGCTTCATCGCCTGCAAGCTTCTCTGTATTCTTGGGATCGCAGTAACGCAAGAAATACCAAGATGATCCCGCCCATTGGGGCATCGTATCAGTTTCGCGCTTTGCTTTACCGTGGCACTTGGGGCACTCGCAGTTAACGAAAGAGTCGATCTTTGCAAGAGGGCTCTCTCCTCCCTCGCCGGGTGCAAAATTTTCCATATTGGGAAGCTTCAACGGAAGTTCTTCATAGGGAACGCCGACCATACCGCACTTCTCGCAGTGAATGATAGGAATAGGCTCACCCCAATATCTTTGACGGTTAAACGCCCAGTCCTTCATCTTGTATTGAACGCCCTTCTCGCCGATACCGTTTTCCTTCAAGAAGTCAAGCATTTTTTCTATAGCTTCCTTCTTTGTCTCAATTCCGTTAAGAAAATCGGAATTGACCATTGCGCCGTCGCCCGTATATGCTTCTTTGGAAATATCGCCGCCTTTTATTACTTCAATAATGTCGATTCCGAATTTTTTTGCGAATTCATAGTCTCTTTCATCATGTGCGGGAACCGCCATAATGGCGCCCGTACCGTATCCCATCATTACGTAGTCGGAAATATAAATTGGAATCTCTTTATTGTTGGCGGGATTTATGGCTTTAAGCCCTTCAATTTTAACGCCGGTCTTATCTTTTACGAGTTGTGTACGCTCAAACTCCGTCTTTTTAGCGCATTCTTCCTTATACGCATCAAGCTCTGCAATATTGGTTATTCTGTCACGGTATTTTTCGATGATGGGATGCTCGGGTGCGATTACCATAAACGTTACGCCGAACATCGTATCGCAACGGGTCGTGTAGATGCGTAAGCTATCGTCCGTAGAAGCGATTTTGAAGTTTGCAAACGCGCCTTCGCTTCTGCCTATCCAGTTTTCCTGCATAAGTCTGATATTAGGCAAATAATCAACTTTATTGAGACCTTCAAGAAGCTTGTCTGCGTATTCCGTTATTCTTAAATACCAAACGTCTTTAGATTTCTGAATGATATCGGAATGACAAATATCGCACTTACCGCCTTGGCTGTCCTCATTGGAAAGCACGACCTTGCAATGAGGACAATAGTTTACGAGTGTAGTAGCTCTGAAAACAAGTCCCTCATCAAACATTTTTCTGAATATCCATTGAGTCCACTTATAATAGTCTTCTTCTGTGGTGTCGACGGTTCGTGACCAATCGAAAGAAAAGCCTACTTTTTTAAGCTGGGACGTAAACTTTGTAATGTTATCATCCGTAACCTTACGAGGATGGATTCCTGTCTTTATAGCATAGTTTTCCGTAGGAAGACCGTAAGCATCAAAGCCGATAGGAAAAAGTACGTTATATCCCTGCATACGTCTTTTTCTTGAAACAATTTCGAGTCCCGAATATGCCTTGATGTGTCCAACGTGCATACCTGCACCGCTCGGATAAGGAAATTCAACGAGTCCGTAGAATTTGGGGAGGCTGTAATCCTCTTTTGCTTCAAAGATCTTATCCTCTTCCCATTTGTTTTGCCATTTGCTTTCGATTTCTGAAAAATTGTATTTCATATTTTAAACCCTCTTTTAATTTTCTGTTTCGGTTATTTCACTAATATCAATTTCTTCGCCTTCAGCCCAAAGCTTATCAAGCTTATAAAAATCTCTTGCTTCTTTTGTAAATACGTGAACTATAACGCTCGCGAAATCAAGCAAGATCCAACCGTCTCTGCCTTCGACTTTACAATCAACGTCGAAGTTTTGCTTCATTTGAAATTCAACTTCGTCGGCAAGTGAGCGAAGTTGAGTTGTTGAGTTGGCGGAGCAGATGACAAAATAATCTGCAAGCGGTGTTTGTTCTCTAACGAGAATGAGTTTTAAATCAAGAGCCTTCTTTGAATCAAGGATCTTTACTATCTCTTGCGCGTTCTTTTTTGCCTGTTCTCTTTGTAAATTTTCAGACATATTTCCTCCTTATATATTAATGAATACGTTTTCGTATTCACATATATCGTTTTTTATTCCTTGGAGAGCCGCAAGCGTTTCGCTGTGCGGTGAAACTCCTTTTGTGCTTAATTCTTTCACAGTCAGTTCGAAGGCTATTTTAACACACTTATCCAAGTTTATCAATCTTTTGATAAGAGTATTTGCACTTTTTAGACCCTCGTAGTAAGTATTTCTCAAACCGACACATTCTTCGTAAGTACGTGTTTTTTCTATAAAATCGGCAAGAAATATTATTTTATCAAGAACGGTCATATTTTCGGCTCCGACCGTATGTCGCCATATTGCGTTGTATACCGTATCGGATACGTCGAACATTTTTTTTGAAAGTATTGCGCCGCTTCTTGAGTGAAAAAGTTTTTCCGACGAAAGATCTTCTTTCGAAAGCGGTTTATACAAAGTGGAAAACAGAACGTAATGATCGCTTATATCGGAGTTTTTTGTGCAGTCGTGTAAAATCGCAGAAGCGCTGACAATATTGTCAGAAAGGTGCGGTGCGCATTGACTTTTAAGTTCCAAAGCACATTCTTCGACTGCAAGTGTATGCAAATAGCGCTTTTCTTTTTCGTGTGCCTTTGCGTAGTTTTTAAGTTCTTCTATATCATACTCTTTGTCAATATGATAGAGAAGATTTTTTTTGGCGTATTCATAAACGTCTTTTGACAAGTATTCTCTAAAAGAGTCAACGTTAAGCCTTATTTCGCTTGAGCTGATCTTAATTTCATCGAAATCAAGGGAAAGCAACTCTGTATTTGGTAAACTGACGTCTTTTGTACCTTTTCGTTTTGCGTGAACAATGTGAGACTTTTTAAAGAGTTCATCTGACTTATGCCAGCTTGGCAGAGTTTTTATCATATCCGTACCGCACAGTACGTATACCTTGTCGCATTCGGGGCTAGCCGATAAAATTTCATTTACGGTATCGACGGTGTACGTATTTCCGC
>JAZRTW010000146.1:0-9011 GCA_045652265.1 Eubacteriales bacterium
GTCGTTTCCAGAATTCTTCCTCCCGAAGATATGCCCTTCCTTCCCGACGGTACGCCTCTTGATATCGTGCTCAATCCCCTCGGCGTTCCTTCCCGTATGAATATCGGTCAGGTACTTGAGGTACACCTTGGTATTGCCGCAAAGAAGCTCGGCTGGAAGGTTATGACCCCCGTATTCGACGGTGCTACCTATGAGGACATCGTTGAGTGCATCAAGGAAGCAGGACTTTACAGAAGCATCATCGACGGCGAAAGACTCGTCGGCAAGGTATTGTATGAAGAATACCTTGATGAAAATGGCGACAAGAAGCTTAAGTTCATCGATAAGGATATGAAGGAGCACGCAGACTTTATCGAAGCGCTCCGCGTTGACAAGAAGCTTAAAGTAAAGATCGACAAATCCGTATATACTCAAAACAGCCAGAGCGAGATCGAAGCATACTTCGGCAAGGGCGACTCTTTTGAGGACGTAAACCTCATAAACGATTACTTCGCAGGTGAGCTTTACGAAGAAAAGCTCGGTGAAAACGGCGAAAAGACCTACGTGGCTATTGATGAAGCGGTAGTTGCCGACGCAAGACGCTTTAACGAGCTTCGCAAAGCTGATAAGATAAAGATTGCCGACGGTAAGACGGTTCTTTACGACGGACGTACAGGCGTTGCATTCGATAACCCCGTAACAGTCGGAATTATGTATTACCTCAAGCTTCACCACCTCGTTGACGATAAGATACACGCACGTTCAACAGGTCCTTACTCTCTCGTAACACAGCAGCCCTTGGGCGGTAAAGCTCAATTCGGCGGTCAGCGTTTCGGTGAGATGGAGGTTTGGGCGCTCGAAGCTTACGGCGCGGCATATACACTTCAGGAGATCCTTACGGTCAAGTCTGACGACGTTGTCGGACGTGTCAAGGCTTATGAAGCCATCGTCAAGGGTGAGAATATTCCCACACCGGGTATTCCCGCTTCCTTCAAGGTACTCATTAAAGAGCTTCAGGCTCTCGGCCTTGATATGCGCGTTCTTGACGAAAACGGCGAGGAGCTCTCGCTTACCGACCTTTCGGATGACGATATTGCAGGCGGACTTATGCCCGACGAGTTCAAGCAGCAGATCCAAGAAAATGAGCTTATCGGCTACGGCATAGAGGATGCAGAAGGCAATCCCGTTTCCTCCGACGACGACCTTATCGGAGATTTCGAAGAGGATGACGACTTCGGCTTTGATGAAGAAGAAGTTCTCGACGATGAGGATTACGACGAGGAATAATATTCGAAAACCGCTTACGAAGTCTTTCCCTCGCAAGAAGCGGGGGAAAGACCACCAAACTTTAAATTAAGGGGTGTATAAATTGTCAGAAGAAAATAGCAAGAAGGGGACTTTTTCCTCTATTAAAATAGGTCTTGCATCTCCCGAAATGATCCGTTCTTGGTCATACGGCGAGGTAAAGAAACCCGAAACTATAAACTACCGTACCACTAAGCCCGAGAGAGACGGTCTTTTCTGCGAAAGGATATTCGGTCCGACGAAGGATTGGGAGTGCTATTGCGGAAAGTACAAGAGAGTTCGCTATAAGGGCAAGGTCTGCGAGAAATGCGGAGTTGAGGTCACCACAAAGAAGGTGCGCCGCGAGCGTATGGGACATATCGAGCTTGCCGCTCCCGTTTCGCATATTTGGTACTTCAGAGCAATTCCCTCCAGAATGGGACTTTTGCTCGACCTTTCTCCGAGACTTCTTGAGAAGGTACTTTACTTTGCACAGTACATCGTAATTGATCCCGGCTCAACTCCTTTGCAGGAAAAACAGCTTCTTACCGAGGCGGAGTACAGAGAGCAATACGAAAGATATGAGGACGATTTCCGTGCCGGAATGGGTGCGGAGGCTATCAAGGAGCTTTTGCAGAAGCTTGACCTTGAGCAGATGGCAGAGGATATCAAGAAAGAGCTTGAAACGATGCAGGGACAGAAGCGTGTCCGCGCTATCAAGCGTCTTGAGGTAATCGAGGCATTCCGCCTTTCCGGTAACAAGCCCGAATGGATGATACTCGACGTAATTCCCGTAATTCCTCCCGATATTCGTCCTATGGTTCCCCTCGACGGCGGCAGATACGCTACGAGTGACTTAAACGACCTTTACAGAAGAGTTATCAACAGAAATAACCGCTTGAAGCGCCTTGCGGAGCTCCAAGCTCCCGAGATCATTCTCCGTAACGAAAAGAGAATGCTCCAAGAGGCTGTTGACTCTCTCATTGATAACGGCAGAAGAGGCAGACCCGTAACGGGCCCCAACAACCGTCCTTTGAAGTCTCTTTCGGAGATGCTTCGCGGTAAACAGGGACGCTTCCGTCAGAACCTTCTCGGTAAGCGTGTTGACTATTCGGGACGTTCCGTTATCGTCGTAGGCCCCGAGCTCAAGATATATCAGTGCGGTCTTCCCAAGGAAATGGCACTTGAGCTCTTCAAGCCCTTCATTATGAAACAGCTTGTCGATAAGGGCAAAGCTACAAATATCAAGGACGCAAAGAAAAAGGTTGAGAAGGTGACGGACGAAGTCTGGGATGCACTCGACGTGGCTATCAAGGGCCATCCCGTGCTCCTTAACCGTGCGCCTACGCTCCACCGCCTTTCCATTCAGGCATTCGAGCCCGTGCTCGTAGAGGGCAGAGCAATTAAGCTTCACCCCCTCGTATGTACGGCGTTCAACGCGGACTTCGACGGCGACCAGATGCCCGTACACGTACCTCTTTCCGTAGAGGCACAGGCAGAAGCACGTATGCTTATGCTTTCCGCGAACAACCTTCTTAAGCCCGCGGACGGAAGAGCCGTTGCTATTCCTTCGCAGGATATGATTCTCGGTTCGTATTATCTTACTCTCGATAAGCCCGGCGAAAAGGGTGAGGGAATGATATTCCGTGACTATAACGAGGCTGTAATGGCTTATGAAAACGGCGAGCTTGAGCTTCACGCACGCATTAAGATCCTTGAAACGAGAGAAGTTAACGGCGAAACGATGAGCGGACTCGTTGACTGTACTCTCGGTAAATATATCTTCAACAGAGCTATTCCCCAAGACCTCGGCTACGTGGACAGAACCGTTCCCGGAAACGAGCTTGCTATCGAATTCGATAAGCTTGCGGGTAAGAAGCAGATCGGCGATATCATCAACCGCTGCATTAAGATACACGGTCTTACCGTTACCGCTACGATGCTTGACGAGATCAAGTCTCTCGGATTCAAGTACTCCACGAGAGCGGCTATAACGGTTGCCGTTGCGGATATGACCGTGCCCGACGCAAAGTGGGATATCATCGCAGAATCCACCAAGAAGGTAGAGGTTATAACCAAGCACTTCCTTCGCGGCGAATTCAGCGAGGAAGAAAGATATAACGCAGTCGTCGACATTTGGAATAAGACCACAGACGCGGTTACCGACGCACTTAAGTCCAACCTCGATAAGTACAATCCCCTGTTTATGATGTCCGACTCCGGAGCCCGCGGTTCTATAAACCAGCTCCGTCAGCTCGCAGGTATGCGCGGACTTATGGCATCTCCTACGGGACGTACGATCGAAGTGCCCATCAAGGCAAACTTCCGCGAAGGTCTTAGCATTTTGGAATACTTCTCCGCTGCCCGCGGTGCTCGTAAGGGACTTGCGGATACGGCTCTTCGTACGGCTGACTCCGGTTACCTCACAAGACGTCTTGTTGACGTTGCGCAGGACGTTATCGTTCGTGAGGACGATTGCGGCTCCAAGACGGGACTTTACGTAAGTGCCATCAAGGAAGGTAACGAGGTCATCGAAAAGCTCAAGGCGAGAATTACGGGTAGATTCGTAATCGGTGACGTTCTTGATAAAGAAGGCAACGTCATCGTTCCCGATAACACTATGATAACGCCCGATCTTGCAGACAAGATCGACGCTGCAGGCATCGAAACCGTACACGTAAGAAGCGTACTCGGCTGTAACAGCAGAAGCGGCGTTTGCGTACATTGCTACGGCTCCGACCTTTCATCAGGCCTTCCCGTTTCCGCGGGCGAGGCAGTCGGTATCGTTGCGGCGCAGTCCATCGGTGAGCCCGGTACACAGCTTACGATGAGAACCTTCCACACCGGCGGTGTCGCAGGTTCCGATATTACGCAAGGTCTTCCCAGAGTTGAAGAGCTCTTCGAGGCGAGAAAGCCCAAGAAGACCGCTATCATCAGCGAAGTTGACGGTACGGTAACGCTTTCACTCGTAAAGAAGAACACTCTCATCACCGTTACGAACGACGAAACGGGCGAGGTATTCGAGCAGCTTCTCAACTACGGTACGGAAGTCGTAGTTTCCGACGGCGATAAGGTCGTTAAGGGCCAAGCGCTCACCGCGGGATACAAGAATCCCGGCGACGTACTTCGCGTTTGCGGAATCGACGAGCTTTACAAGTATATTATAGAGGGCGTACAGCGCGTTTACTGCTTGCAGAGCGTTGACATCAACGATAAGCATATCGAGGTTATCGCGCGTCAGATGACGAGAAAGATAAGAATTGAGGACGCAGGCGACACAGCGCTTCTCGGCGATATGGTCGTAGACTGTAGCGAACTTCTTGCCGAAAACGATAAGATAGACGAAAAGCGTGCAAACGGCGACGAGACTGCAAGATACGCAAGCGGAAAGCCCGTACTTTTGGGTATCACGAAGGCTTCGCTTTCAACAGAGTCCTTTATGTCTGCAGCTTCCTTCCAGGAAACCACGAGAGTTCTTACGGAAGCCGCTATCAAGGGTAAGGTCGACAACCTCTTGGGACTCAAGGAGAACGTTATCATCGGTAAACTCATTCCCGCAGGTACGGGAATCCCCCGTTATCAGAACACGGAGGTTGAGTGCGAGGATAAGTACGATATAATCTCCGATGCACAGTAAATGAAAAAATGCTTCAACGGCAAATTATTGCCGTTGAAGCAAAAAAAGTGTTGACAAGTCTATACAAAGCGTGTATAATTAAGTGTCTGTGCAAGTTTTTGCGGACAAACAGCGGAAGGACAAAGAGCCTTTCGTGATTTACCATGTAATTATATAATTTTATATAATTAAATATTTTGAGAAGGAGGAACGATATGCCTACATTTAACCAATTGGTTAAGAACGGAAGACAGGACAAAACCTACAAGTCAAAGTCCCCTGCATTGCAGAGAGGTCTTAACACTCTCACAAAGACTGTTACAGAGCTTCCCTCACCGCAGAAGAGAGGCGTTTGCACGAAGGTTACGACCAAGACTCCCAAGAAGCCTAACTCTGCTCTTCGTAAGATCGCCAGAGTAAGACTTACAAACGGAAACGAGGTTACCTGCTACATTCCCGGTATCGGCCACAATCTTCAGGAACACAGCGTAGTTCTTATCCGCGGAGGAAGAGTACGTGACCTTCCCGGTATCCGTTACCACATCATCAGAGGCACACTTGACGCACAGGGCGTTGCAAAACGTAACCAGGGCAGAAGCAAGTACGGTGCCAAGAGAGCAAAGAAGTAATTTTTTGCTAAAAAACCCTTGTGACCTGAAATTGAAATGATATAACCGACAAATTTTGTCGATAATATATATGTCAACCTCGGGACACTTAACGGCAGAAATGGGTTCTGCAGAGTACTGACGATATCATAAAAGTCGAAAAGACAAAACTAATGAAGGAGGGAAGAAAAGTGCCAAGAAGAGGTAATATTGCCAAAAGAGACGTTTTGCCCGATCCTATTTACAATTCAAAGCTCGTAACAAAGCTTGTAAATAACATTATGTACGACGGCAAAAAAGGCGTGGCACAGAAAATCGTTTACGAAGCATTCGATATTGTAAACGAAAAGACAAGCGAGAATCCTTTGGAACAGTTCCAGAAGGCTCTCGAAAACATTATGCCCGTACTTGAGGTAAAGGCTCGCCGTGTAGGCGGTTCTACCTATCAGGTACCTATGGAAGTAAGAGCAGAGAGAAGACAGACTTTAGGTCTTCGTTGGCTTACGACCTACGCAAGAGCAAGAGGCGAAAAGAAAATGGCTGAGCGTCTTGCAGGAGAGATCATTGATTCCATCGCAGGAACGAGCAGCTCCGTTAAGAAGAAAGAAGATACGCACAAGATGGCGGAAGCTAACAAGGCATTCGCACATTTCAGATGGTAAATTAAACGAGCAGGCAGCATAGCTGCTTTGCGAAAAGAGGAGTAACAATGCCAAGAGAATATTCACTTGAAAAAACAAGAAATATCGGTATCATGGCACACATCGACGCTGGTAAGACGACTACCACCGAGCGTATTTTGTACTATACCGGTAAAACACATAAGATTGGTGAAACTCACGACGGTACTGCTACGATGGACTGGATGGCACAGGAGCAGGAGAGAGGTATCACTATTACCTCTGCTGCTACCACTTGCTATTGGGCTCCCACAAGATTTCACGGTAACCCTGCACAAGCTAAAGCTAACACTTACCGTGTAAACATCATCGACACCCCCGGTCACGTTGACTTTACGGTTGAGGTGCAGAGATCTTTGAGAGTTCTCGACGGATCCGTAACCGTATTTTGTGCAAAGGGCGGCGTTGAGCCCCAGTCTGAAACCGTATGGCGTCAGGCAGACCAGTACGGCGTTCCCCGTATGGCTTATGTAAACAAAATGGATATCATGGGTGCAAACTTCTACCGCGTCGTTCAGATGATGAAGGACCGTTTGAAGACGAATCCTGTGCCGATTCAGTTGCCTATCGGCGCTGAAGATAACTTCAGAGGTATCATCGACCTTATGAATATGGAGGCCGACGTATACTATGACGATATGGGTATGGACCTCAGAGTTGAGGAGATACCTGCAGATCTTAAAGAAAAGGCTGAAGAGTACCGCAGAGCAATGGTTGAAGCTATTGCAGAGACGGACGACGACCTCTTTGAGAAGTACTGCGCAGACGAGGAGATCACGGTTGACGAGCTTAAAGTCGCACTTCGTAAGGCGACCATCGACAACAAGATCGTTCCCGTATGCTGCGGAACATCTTACAAGAACAAGGGCGTACAGAAGCTTCTTGACGCGGTAATCGACTATATGCCTTCACCTCTCGACATTCCCGCTATTAAGGGTGTTGACGGTGACACAGGCGAAGAGACGGAAAGAATCGCAGACGACAACGAGCCCTTCTCGGCTCTTGCGTTCAAGATCATGACCGACCCCTTCGTAGGACGTATCTGCTTCTTCCGTGTATATTCCGGATTCGTTGAAGCAGGTTCATCTATCTACAACTCCACAAAGAAGAACAAAGAGCGTTTCGGACGTCTTCTTCAGATGCACGCAAACGAAAGAAAGGATATCGACATCTGCTACTGCGGTGATATCGCAGCGGGCGTCGGCCTTAAGAACACCACGACAGGTGATACTCTTTGTGATGAAAACCACCCCGTTATCCTTGAGTCTATGGAGTTCCCGGATCCCGTTATCCGCGTAGCTATCGAGCCCAAGACCAAGGCAGGTCAGGAAAAGATGGGTCTTGCACTTGCAAAGCTTGCAGAGGAAGATCCCACGTTCAAGACTTACACGGATGATGAAACTGCACAGACCATTATCGCAGGTATGGGCGAGCTTCACCTTGAAATTATCGTTGACAGACTTCTTCGTGAGTTTAAGGTAGAAGCAAACGTAGGTAAACCCCAGGTTGCTTACAAGGAGACCATCCGCAGACCCGCAGACGTCGACCACAAGTACGCACGTCAGTCGGGTGGTAAGGGTCAGTACGGACACGTTAAGATTCACGTTGAGCCCAACGAAAAGGGTGCAGGATACGTGTTTGAGAATGCCGTAGTCGGCGGTGAAGTTCCGAAGGAATACATTCCCGCAGTTGACGCAGGTATTCAGAGCGCGCTCAACTCCGGTATCCTCGCGGGATACCCCGTAGTTGACGTTAAGGTTACACTTAACGGCGGTTCTTACCACGAAGTCGACTCTTCCGAAATGGCGTTCAAGATTGCCGGTTCTATGGCTATCAAGGAAGCTATGCAGAAGTGCGACAGCGTTCTCACCGAGCCCTATATGAAGGTCGTTGTTACGGTTCCCGATGAATATATGGGTGACGTACTCGGCGACATCAGCTCAAGACGTGGTCTTATTCAAGGTCAGGATTCCATCGGCGGCGGCGCACAGCAGATCGTATCTCACGTTCCGCTTGCAGAAATGTTCGGTTACGCAACCGACCTTCGTTCCAAGACACAGGGACGCGGTATGTACGTTATGGAACCCGCTTACTATTCCGAAGTTCCCAAGAACATTCAGGAAACCATCATCGCAAACAAGAAAAAGTAATTTAGTATTGACAAAATAAAATAAATCGTTTATCATAATAACGATAAACAATCTTAAGGAGGATTTACAAATGGCAAAGGCTAAGTTTGAAAGAAACAAACCCCACGTAAACATTGGTACCATCGGTCACGTTGACCACGGTAAAACAACTCTTACCGCTGCTATCACGAAGACACTTTCTCTCGCAACAGGCGGTAGCGTAGAGTCTCTCGCATACGACCAGATCGACAACGCTCCCGAGGAGAGAGCAAGAGGTATCACAATCAACACAAGACACGTTGAGTATGAGACGGACGCTCGTCACTACGCTCACGTTGACTGCCCCGGCCACGCTGACTACGTTAAGAACATGATCACCGGTGCAGCTCAGATGGACGGTGCTATCCTCGTTGTATCCGCAGCTGACGGCCCCATGCCCCAGACTCGTGAGCACATCCTTCTCGCTCGTCAGGTTGGCGTTCCCGCAATCGTTGTATTCCTCAACAAGTGCGACATGGTTGACGACCCCGAGCTTCTCGAACTCGTAGAGATGGAAGTTAGAGACCTTCTCAATGAGTACGACTTCCCCGGTGACGATATTCCGATCGTTCACGGTTCTGCAAAGGTTGCTCTTGAGAGCGCAGGCACAGACATCACAGCTCCCGAGTATGCTTGCATCACCGAGCTTATGAATCAGGTTGACGCATACATTCCT
>JAZRTW010000147.1:0-2576 GCA_045652265.1 Eubacteriales bacterium
CTATGCAACTTGACAGAGCTTCTCTCGATAAGCTTCTCACACTGAACGACCGTCAGCTTCAGACTATCATGACCCGTCTCGCCGCGCAAAGCGGTATCGACCCAAAGGAATTCAATATCGACCTTGCGAGTGTGGCAAGTATCCGCAAGGCTCTTATGACCGCTACCGACGAGGATCTTCAACGGATAGCCGATCAATACGAGGCAAATAAAGGAAAGAAGAGGTGAAAGGGCTTTTGGAGGGTTCGGAACATAAAACAAACTCACCCGAAAATACGGGCGCGCCATTACAGCTTTCCGACGCTATCGACCGTCTGCTTGCCAATCCCGAGCTTCTCTCTACTGTCGCTTCTGCCATAGGCGCGCAAAGTCCTATGGGGATTAGATCCGATATACCGAAAGCAGATACTGACAGCGAAAGCTCTCAAAGCACCGAAAAGACCGACGAAGCCGTTGCAAACTCTCAACCCGATCAAAAGGATATATCGGCAAAGCTTCCCGACATTATGGCAAACGCCGCGCCGATAATAGCTGCTCTCTCGGGCACAAAAGGCGGAAAGCTCCCCGATGATGACAGAACAAGGCTTCTTTGTGCACTCAAGCCCTACGTAAATCCGCATCGCAAGGAAGCGATAGACACCATTGTAAATCTCGCGCGTATATCGGAGGTTATAAAAACTATCAAGTAAAGGAGGGCGTAAAATGTACGCAAGATCTCCGCAAGGTCGGTTTCCGCGCGACCTTCGCGTTCCAAAGAATTACGCGGGCAACGCCTTTCGCGCTTCCCTGGCGGAAAACGAGACAAAAGAACCGATATTTATTGACGAAAATACAGATGAACACCAAGCTACAATACAAGAAGCAGTAACTGAAGAAACAAAAGAGACTCTAAAAGAAGAAACGACCGACACAAAAGAAGCGGAGCAAACGGAAGAAAAAAGAGAGACAAGGCAAACAGGACTCTTCTCTTTCCCAAAGCTCGATATCGGGCTTGGAAAGCTCTTCTCGCGCGGCGGCTTATCCCTTGGCTTTGAGGAGCTTTTGCTGATCGGTCTTATACTTCTTATCGCAAGTGAGGGCAAGGGCGACGATCTTATATTGCTTTTGATATTGCTTTTGTTTGTTCAGTAACGTACCTGTTAATTAAAGCACGATATTCACGCGGGGGACGCGTTCGACCCTTTCTTGAAAGAAAGGGTCGAGCCCCAAAGAACTTCTTAAGAAGAGGTTTTATGTATCATAACGGCTATGTTTAAACTGTTTTTAGGAAATTCTTTGAAGGTAAAACGCGTCCCCGATAAATCAAAATTTGAAGCACACTCTTTGAAAAAAATCATTTTTTTCAAAAATCTGTTGAATTCGTCAAAAAAGTATGCTATAATACAAAAAAAAGAAAGGAGTAAATATCTATGGCTAAAAAGGCAAATTCAGAGCTTTTCTCTTCTATCCTTTACATCATTATCGGTCTGCTTTTCGTAATTTTCCGTTCCCAAACTCTTGGTTGGGCAATGACTATCGCGGGAATCATCTTCATCGTTTCCGGTGTGCTTGATCTTATCAAGAAGAATTATGTCGGCGGCGGAGTAAGCCTTGGTATCGGTATTGCTATACTCATACTCGGTTGGCTTGCAACGGCTATCGTTCTTCTCGTTCTTGGTATCCTTATCGCTATCAAGGGCATCGTTGCTCTTATCGAAGTGTTCAAGAAAGAAAAGAAAAACGCTCTCGACTTCGTATTCCCCGTACTTACTGCCGCTGTAGGCTTAATGCTCGCGTTTGGTAACGGTCTTGATGTTATGATCATTATCGTTGGCGTTTTGCTTATCATCGACGGTGCTATCGGACTTGCGAATTCTCTCAAGAAGTAAAAAAAAGCACAAAAAAACCGCTTTTGATCAAATCATCAAAAGCGTTTTTTTGTTTATGTTTAACAAAAATCGATTTTTCTCTTGAAACTTTTTCAACACTATTGTCAAGCAACTATAGTCTTTTAAAACGCTTACAATTAAATCACCGTATGTTTTGCCTATTTCTATTTTATAGACACGGTGATGTAATAATTTAATGTCGAAATAACGTGTATATCCGATTTTTTCGATGATTTCAAAGGTTTGCTTGCGGTCTGCATAGATATAGCCGTCAATGTAGTTTGAAATGGTAACGATTTGATTGCTTGGTACTAAAGATAAAACGTTGTAAAGTGTCATCATTTTTAAATTCTCCTTGACAATTAATTAAATTTGTGGTATAATGAGTAGGCAAGAGGGACGGTAGGTTATCCCTCAAGCCTTGTGTAATGAGTCGAACGGTCTTTTGAGCTTGAGCGTTCGGCTCGTTTTTTATCTTATCTTGTTATGTACTCGATAAGCTGTGCGATTTGTTCGTCAGACCAATTGAGATTTCGAAAATATTCGAATATTCTTTGAATGTGTTTGTCATTCAATGCTGGCAATTCGTTCATGCTTTCTACCTACCTTTGTAACTGTCGGCTTTGCACCCCGTGTATCTTAAGCCGTACACGGTCACTGTTGATAGACTTTACGCGGTATCAACTCCGCGGTTTTCGTACTTTGAAAC
>JAZRTW010000148.1:0-9639 GCA_045652265.1 Eubacteriales bacterium
AGTATATTTGTCAAGATTTGACCCAACTAAATGAATAATTTACGAAGCCCAAATCTTTAAGCGTAACTGGTGTGTTATCGTATATTAAATTTTGGATACAGTCAAGAAGAGTTGATGCATATGTTTCAAACATATCTTCTATCATAGCATTGCCTATAGAGTAAGTTCCGATTATATGAATATCGTCGATAGAGTTGTTTGATTTACTAAATTTTTTCTTGTTTAAATTTCCTTCTGCAACATACATAAGTGGTGAATCATCATAAGAATATGTTACATACGAGTAGTCTGATGTAAAATCCAAAGGAATGGTTATTGACTGTTCAACATTTAATTTATTTGGTGTTTTTACAATATCGTCATCCACATATCCAATAAAGTAGATTTCATCCTCCTCAATATCATATGATACAAAATAACTAAAATAACTAGAACTTTGATACTTCCAATCGGTAATGTAATAGCAATTGTCATATGTTGTTTGACCGTTTGATTTTAGAAATTCAATTAAGATTTCTTCAGAAGTTTTAGAAGAAGTTTTAGAATTTTCGTTGTTTGAAGAACATGCAACAAGTGAGAATACAAGTGCTAATCCTAGCAACAGAGAAATAAGTTTTTTCATAGCGTTTCCTTTCAAAATAAAAAAGTGTGTAGCCGAAGCTACACACCGAAAAATGCATAGCTCTAACTGTTGCTACACAAGTTTTCTACACACGATATTTAGGTATGCCGAAAAGAGCATGCATTTTTACCAAGAGTAAAAAACAGCACACCTATACCGTGTAAACAATATTAACTTGTGTAGCGAGCATATTGTAACACAAAGAGACATATTTGTCAATATATGACAAAGAAAAAGGTTATCGAATCACATCACTTCGATAACCTTTAACCCTCTATTTTCTCCCAAGAACCTTGTTGCAATAACTACAGTTTGATTTCTTTGCGATCAGAATCAATTTGACCACAGCTTGCTTCTTTTAATCGGCTAATTGTGGACCGTAGCATAGACCGATGTGCTCTTTCTTATTAAAGGCGCCTTCACTTTGCAACGAGGAGTTGCGTTCGGTTTCATTGCCTACGCATCGGCATTACTACTGGGACGGGCAAGTTAAAAATCGCTTCGAACAGTTTGATCCCCTCCTTGCCTTTCGTGGTGGCACACGAAATAGGCGGATGCATCATAACATAAAATAGTTAAAATGTCAATTCAAGAGAATAATAGAATGTAAAAGAGGTGTCAGTAAAAGGCACCTCTTTTGTGATGTAAAAACACAAAAATCAAACCAATGCTCTGTTATCAACCATATGTTGGGACAGAGCCAAAGTTAAAAAACTTTCAAGGCAATTAACACCTGCAAGGTGACGAACGCCGTATAGACCGAAAGAAGCGTTATGCCCTGCCATCTGCGAAGCTTACCTTTTATAAGCGCGGGAAGCGTCAACAGTGCCATCGCGCCTAACATAAGCGGTATCTCAAGTATTTGCGAAGTGTTAAATCCGAAAAGTTTACTGCCATCGGGAATTGCAAACGGTGAAATCGTCGCCGTAGCTCCCGTCACGAGCACCAAATTAAAAATATTTGCGCCGATAACGTTGCCGAGAGACAGCGCGCCGTGTCCTTTTGTAAGCGCCGTTATCGCCGTCACAAGCTCGGGAAGCGACGTGCAAAGCGCGATGACCGTAACGCCTATGACTTCCGTGGGTATGTGCGCCATAGTCGCAAGCGAGACGGACGACATCTCAAGCATATCCGCGCCTACGGCTATGAGTGCCGCGCTTACGATAAGAAATACGACGTCTTTTATAATAAGGCTTTTTCCCCTCTCGGTGCTTTCGCCGCAAGTCTTTTCCTCATTTTCTTTGAAGCCGCCGCGTACGGTTATAACCATATACGCGCCGAAGATAAGAAGCAGCAGTATTCCGAAAAGTCTTGAAAAGCCGCCGAATATATACGCTGCGGCTGAATAGACCGCAGATGCGATAAAGAAAAACGCTACGGGAGTCGCAAGTGCTTTACGGCTTGCTGGGGCGGGGCGAATGGCAACCGTAAGCGCAGCGATAAGAGCGGTATTGCAAATAATTGAGCCGATAGCGTTGCCGTAAGCGATGGCGCTGTTACCGTTTGCTGCCGCCGTGAGTGAAACCATCACCTCGGGAAGCGTCGTACCGACGGATACTACCGTGGCGCCGATGACGATTTCGGGTACGTGAAAACGCTTGGCTATCCCAACGGAGCTGTCCACAAACCAGTCTCCGCCTTTAATAAGAAGCAAAGAGCCGACGGTAAACAAAATAACTGCACCCAAAAGTGAGTCGGCGAGTTCGCCGTACCCCGCTAAAATTTTATCAAGCATACTAGCACCTCTTTCTTGTACGTACTGTACTTATTATATCATAAAATGAAAGAAACATCAAGAAATTCAGAAGGAAATCGCTCTGATTTTTGGGGTAGTCTATTTACATTTTAAAAGTTAAGTGATATACTTATGTCACTAAATACAAAGGCGGGTTACTTATGTTCGAAAAGACCAAAAAATTTTGCGATTCGTTTTTAGACAAAGGCGTTCCCGGGTTTGACCTTGCGGTATACAGAAGCGGCGAGTGTATACTCCGCTACACACGTGGATACCGCGATATCGAAAACAAGGTCAATATGCGTGGTGACGAAAGATATAACATTTATTCCGCCTCGAAATTCATCACCTGTACTGCAGCTTTGCAGTTATGGGAAAAGGGTGAGTTTTCTCTTGATGATAAGCTGTCTGCGTATATGCCCGAATTTGAAAATATGACCGTCAAAACGGAAGACGGCGGCGTAAGACCTGCACAAAATCCGATACTTATAAAGCATTTATTCGAAATGACGGCAGGCTTTAACTACGATGTCGCGTCACCGCAAATCGTAAAATGCCGCGAAGAAACAAACGGCAGATGTCCGACACGCGAAGTTATGAAATATCTTGCGAAAGAGCCGCTTTCTTTTGAACCGGGCGACAGATGGGCTTACAGTCTTTGCCACGACGTATTAGCGGCTTTGGTTGAAGTCATAACGGGAGAAAAATTTGAATCGTACGTTAAGAAAAACATCTTCGACATTGTCGGCATGACAAATTCGACCTTTATGCTACCCGAAGAAGAGCTTGACACAATCACCGAGCAATATATCTTCAGAAATAACGTCACCGAAAAAATAAACAAGCGTATTCAAGGCTACAAACTCGGTACGGAATTTGCTTCGGGCGGTGCGGGCTGTATCTCGACCGTCGACGATTACGTTAAGTTTTTGGAGGGTATTCGTACAGCAAAGCTTTTAAAGCCCGAAACGGTAAAGCTTATGACGACGGACAGGCTTTCGGAGCATCAAAGGCGCACGTATACGAAGCCCGATTACGGTTGGGGACTCGGCGTAAGATGCCGCAAGGAAAAAGGAAAGTATATCGACTACGGTTGGGGCGGCGCGGCGTGTGCGTATTTGGCGGTCGATCCCGTAAACGAAATAACAGTATATTTCGGTTGTCATCTTCTCGGCTCGCCCATACAGGGAATGCGCTCGATGATATACAATTTTATAAATGCAGAGCTTTTCGATGAAAAAGAATTCGAAAATATTGAAAAAGAATTAAAACAGTTGCATAATTATAATTTTACCTATTGACTTTTGTAAAAAAATGTAGTATTATGTCCGTGTTAAACTGAATAAAGCTAAATGAAATCAGCAGGAGATTAGGCAAGTTGCCTTTCCAAAGGGGTCATACTCTCGGGTGTCGCAAGACGAAGACTGCTGACGGATAGCAATCTGGAGAAGTCCGCTTTATGCGGGTGCCGAAGGGGCAAAGGTAAAAGCCATAATCTCTCAGGCAAAAGGACAGATTTATTTTTTACGGAATATTTTTTGTATACCGTCTTCTCTTTTCACCGCTATCCGATAAGATAGCGGTGTTTTTGTTTTGTTCGGTTTGCAAAAATATTTTATAGGAGGTTCACAAAGTGAACGCAATCTTGCAAAAGATCGAAAGCATCAACAGCGACATAAACGGTATCGTTTGGGGCGCATTCGGTCTGCTTTTACTCGTTGGCACGGGTGTAATTATCACCGCGCTTACAAAATTCTTCCAGGTTTCCCATATCGGTATGTGGTTTAAGCATACCCTCGGCAGTCTCTTTAACAAAGAGGTTATAAAGCACAGCAAGGAAAAGGGCTCTATCTCCCCCTTCCAAGCTCTCTGTACCGCGCTTGCCGCAACGGTAGGTACGGGTAACATCGCGGGCGTTGCCGCCGCTATCGCCATCGGCGGTGCGGGCGCCGTGTTCTGGATGTGGGTTGCCGCATTCTTCGGCATGATGACAAACTACGCCGAAAACGTACTCGGTATCTACTTCCGCCGCAAAAACGTAAACGGCGAATGGTCGGGCGGTGCGATGTACTATCTTGCAGACGGCCTCGGCGGATTTAAGTTCACCGATCATAACACTTCCGTAAGCTTCAAGAAAGCAGGAAAGGTGCTTGCAATACTTTTCTGCATCTTTACGATGCTCGCTTCCTCCGGTATCGGTAGCATGGGTCAGGTCAACAAGATCGTCACAAACATAAAACAAGCCTTCGACATACCCGCACTTTCATCTGTTGAAGTATTTGAAGGCGTCTCCTTATACAACGTTATTCTCGGCGCGATCATTATGGCACTTACGGCCCTCATTACTCTCGGCGGTCTTAAGAGAATCGCAAACGTTGCAGAGAAGATCGTTCCCTTTATGGTAGTGCTCTTTGTTCTCGGAAGCCTTGTTATAATCGGCGTAAACTATGCAAATATTCTTCCCGCGTTCAAGGCTATCTTCGTTAACGCGTTCTGCCCCGAGGCATTCGTCGGCGGCGGTATCGGTGCAGTCGTTTCAAAGGTCGTAACTCAAGGCTTCAAGAGAGGCGTTTTCTCTAACGAGGCAGGTCTTGGCTCTTCCGTAATGGTTCACTCCAACTCCAACGTCAAGGAACCCGTAAAGCAGGGTATGTGGGGTATCTTCGAAGTGTTTGCGGACACTATGGTAGTCTGCACGATGACGGCTCTCGTCGTACTTACTGCAGGCGGTCTTGAAGGCGGTGCATTTAACGTAGTTACGGGTGAGATAGCCGCCGGATATACCGACGCAACACTCGTAGGCGGTGCGTTCAACACGGTATTTTCTTGGGGTAACATCGGTGAAAAGTTCATCGCTGTCGCTATGTTCCTCTTTGCGTTCACAACGGTTCTCGGCTGGTCACACTACGGTTCAAAAGCTTGGGAATACCTTTTCGGCGCAAAGACTACGGTCATTTTCCGCATTATTCACGTTATAACCGTTATCTTCGGTGCGGTGCTCACCTCCTCTTTCGCGTGGGATATTTCCGACACCTTCAACGGTCTTATGATGATGCCTAACCTTATAGGCGTTCTCGTGCTCTCTCCCCTCGTTGTTAAGATCACGAAAAACTATTTAAGACGCTCAAAAGGCGAGCTTATCGAGCCTATGTACAATTTCGATCCCGAAGTTCAAAAAGCAGAGATCGCACGCACGCTCGACGGCGAATAATTAAATATATGAAAAGGACGGAGAAGCGATTTCTCCGTCCTTTTTTTTGCGAAGGATCCCCCAAACTTTCGCTTTATTTTTCCAAAACTGCTATTGAAAATAAAGAAAAAATTTGCTACAATGAAAGTAGTTTAAAAAGCAGGAGATAAACAATGAAAAATTTCGTTGAAAGCAATAAAGAAAGCATATACCGCACACTAAAGGAGCTGTGCCTTATCCCTGCTCCCTCTCACTTTGAGCACGCAAGAGCCGAATACTGCAAAAATGGCTTGAAGGCGTCGGTGCGAAGGGCGTTTACATTGACGATGCGCTAAACGTCATATTTCCCTATAACTGCGAAAACAGCGATAAGATAACCGTATTGGTCGCGCATACGGATACTGTCTTTCCCGACAAGGAGCCTATGCCCTACTCGGACGACGGAGTACTCATCAAGTCACCCGGCGTAGGTGACGATACGGCTAGTCTCGTTATATTGCTCCACGTTGCAAAATATTTCATCGAAAAAGGTATCGACGCGCCAAACGGTATTATGTTCGTTTGCAATTCCTGCGAGGAAGGGCTCGGAAATCTCAAAGGAACGAAGCAGCTTTTTTGCGACTACGGCGGACGTATAGCGCAGTTTATATCCTTTGACAGTCAATTCGATAAAATAGCAAACCTCTGCGTAGGCTCTCACAGATACGAGGTCGAGGTCACTACCGAGGGCGGTCACTCCTACATCGCATTCGGAAATAAAAGCGCCATAGCGGAGCTTGCGAAGATAGTAAGCGAAATATATTCAATAGAGATTCCCAAGATAAATGACAGCAAAACCACCTATAACGTAGGTGAAATATGCGGCGGCACTTCCGTAAACACTATCGCGCAAAGCGCAAAAATGCTTTGCGAATACCGCTCCGACAACCAAGAATGTCTTGAAGCTATGAGAGCTCACTTCGAGCGTATTTTCACAAACGCGCAAAGCTCGGACGTAAATCTTAATATAAAGCTCATAGGCGACAGACCCTGTATGGGAAAGGTCGACCTTAAAAAGATAGATAATCTCACGAAAATATGCCGTGAGATAATCGAAGATACGCTCAAAATAAAGGTCAGCACTTATTCAAGCTCCACCGACTGCAATATCCCCCTCTCTCTCGGAATACCCGCGCTTTGCATAGGCGTTTATAACGGCGGCGGTATGCACAAGAGAGAAGAATGGGTTGAAAAAGCGACTTTGCATTTAGGGCTTGAGGTCGGCATAAAGGTTGCCGTTTCCGTTTTGAAGGAGGTATAAAAATGAAATTCACCGCTGTCGGAGACGTTATCATCGGAAGAAGGATACAGGAAGGTTTTGAAGGCTACGGCGAGCTTGCTCCCATAATTGAAAAAGGCGACGCGAGATTTTTTAATTTAGAAACGACGCTTCACCGCGAGGGTGAATGCTATGCGTCCGAAACGAGCGGGGGCTCGTATTTGCGTACCGATCCCGAAGTTTTGGACGACGTCAAAAAATTCGGATTTAATATGACCTCGTTCAACAATAATCACGTAATGGATTTTGCTTTTGACGGGCTTTTATCCACGCTTGACGCCGTAAATGAAAGCGAGCTTGTGCACGCGGGCGTAGGTCGTAATCTTGCCGAGGCTTCCGCGCCGAGATATCTTGATACGAAGGCGGGTCGCGTTGCGCTTATAAGCTTTAACTCAACCTTAATGGGAGAAATGTCCGCAGGCGAGCAAACGGCAAGAGTAAAGGGCCGTCCAGGCTGTAATCCTTTACGCGTCACACAAAAGATAACGCTTGAGAAAAAGGACTACGACGCGCTTAAATCTATCGTTGATGCAACACATATTAACGCTCAAAGAGAACTCGAAAAGCGCGAGGGCTATCACGGCGGAACGGCTGATATGAGCGTTAACGTCGGCGGAATTTCCTTCGTCCTCGGCGACAAGACCGAAAGAAAGCTCGATATACGCCCCGAAGACCTTGAGCGAGCCAAAAAGGCTATACACGAAGCAAAGCTCCAAGCAGATTATATCATCGTTTCATTTCATTCTCACGAAATGGGCAACGTCGAAAAAGAAGAGCCTTCCGCTTTTGCACGTGAGTTTGCACACTTTTGCATAGATTGCGGCGCGAACGCTATCGTAGGGCACGGCCCGCACCTTTTGCGCCCCATAGAGATATATAAAGAGCGTCCCATCTTTTATTCTCTCGGCGATTTCGTGCTTCAGCTTTACAATATAGATTTTGCACCTCACGATTTTTACGCGCAGTACGGTCTTTCATCGGACTTGACCGTTCACGAGCTTCTTAGTAAGCGGTCAAACGGTTTTTCCATCGGTCTTATGACTGATCACCGTATGTTTGAAAGCGTGATTCCTTATTGGGAAACAGAAAACGGCAACTTAAAAAGTCTTACGCTCTACCCCATTGTACTTTCGATGGATGGAAACAAGTCCGAAATAGGACTTCCGAGACTTGCAAAGAACACCGAGTATTTAGACGGCTTTATAAATAGGTGTAAAGCTTTCGGTACGACCGTTAAAAAAACGGAAGACGGACTTTTAAAATGCACTTGGTAAATCAAAGTTTGGGCAAAGTTTAGGCAAATTTGAAAATATTACTTGTCAAATAAGCCTTATTGGCGTATAATAAAGCATATTCTATGTGAAAGGTATAATATAATGAATTATTTTGATATGGGCAAGGACGAGGCAAAAAAGCCCCTTGCTACGCTTAAAGCAGAATACGACGAAGTTAAGGCAAAAAAGCTTTCTCTCGATATGTCAAGAGGAAAGCCCTGTAACGAACAGCTTGACTTATCAAACGAGATGCTTAATATCCTTACGGCTGACGATTTTAAAAATAACAGCTACCGTAACTACGGCATTCTCGACGGTATTCCCGAATGCAAAAAACTCTTTGCGGAGCTTACCGGCGTAAAAGAAGAAAATGTCATAATCGGCGGTAACTCAAGCCTTAATATGATGTACGACACGCTTGCAAGATGTATGCTTTACGGATTTGCGGGCGGAAAGCCCTGGTGCCGCGAAGAGAAGGTTAAATTCCTCGCGCCCGTTCCGGGATATGACAGACACTTTGCCGTTTGCGAGTCACTCGGTATAGAGATGATAAACGTTCCCATGACCGAAGACGGTCCCGATATGGACGTAGTTGAGGAGCTTGTTCGAAACGACGAGAGCATAAAGGGTATGTGGAACGTCCCAAAGTACTCTAACCCCGACGGATACGTATATTCCGCCGAAACGGTGAAGAGACTTGCTAAAATGGAGTGCAAAGCAAAAGATTTCGTTTTAATGTGGGATAACGCATATATAATACATAGCCTTTACGGCGCGGCTGCGGAGATTCCCGAAATTCTTTCCGAGTGCGAAAAGGCGGGAAATCCCGACAGAGTTATCGAATTCGTTTCCACCTCAAAGATAAGCTTCCCCGGCGCAGGCGTTGCGGCGCTTATCTCAAGCAAGGCAAACGTAGATGCGATAAAGAAGGTGCTCACCTGCCAGACCATCGGTCACGATAAGATAAATCAGCTCCGTCACGTCAAGTATTTCGGTGATGCACAAGGTCTTATTAAGTATATGCAAAAGCACGCAGATATTTTAAGACCCAAATTCGAGATAGTCGACACGCTTCTTACTAAAGAGCTCGGCGCTCTCGGTATCGCGCGCTGGACAAAGCCCGAGGGCGGTTACTTCGTAAGCTTCTACGTTGAAAACGGCTGTGCAAAGCGCACCGTGGCTCTCTGCAAGGAAGCAGGCGTCGTTTTGACGGGCGCGGGTGCCGCTTACCCCTACGGTAAGGACGAAAGCGACAGCAACATCAGAATTGCTCCCTCTTTACCGCCCGTAGATGAGCTTTCCGAGGCTATAAACGTGCTCTGCCTTTGCACGAAGATCGCCGTACTTGAAAAAATCACGGCATAATATAATATTATAAGGAGGACTAAAGTGGGAACCGGAAAGAAAATTTGGAGAACCGTTTACCCCTTGCTTATTTGGTTTGGCGTTCAGATGATCGTTCAGTATATCTATCTGTTCGTCAAGGCGTTTGAATATATC
>JAZRTW010000149.1:0-9389 GCA_045652265.1 Eubacteriales bacterium
ACCTTCTCAAAACGCGGTGGCTTCCTAAACGATTACAAGGGATTTTCATTCCTTGAGAACGGCGTTATAATCGGAGAAAAAAGGCAGTGGGAGACGTATATCGTCTCGGACGTTGCGACGCTTCACGCATACGTCGGTGCATACCGCACGAAAGAGCAACGTAAGCGTATGGAAGCTTTATGTGACGGCAGAGCCTTCGTTTTGAGCGTAGAGGAATATCTGCCTAAAAACAAGCTTCAAAGCGATTTTGGCGGCATAAACGCCTTTGCCGACTTCTGGCTTCCGTATCAAAATACGGTGTGCAGGATACTTGCCAGAAGCGGCCATTTCCAGTGTAGCGGCGCATACGGTTTCAGGGATCAGCTTCAGGATGCGGCAAATATCGCGCGTATCTGTCCGAGCCTTTTAAAAAGGCATATCGTACGCTGTGCTTTGCATCAATTTGAAAAGGGAGACGTGCTCCATTGGTGGCACAGGACGCGTGAGGGTATATACGGAATACGCACAAGATGCAGTGACGACAGACTGTGGCTTATCTACGCCGTAAGCGAATATATAAAAAGCACGAACGATTACGAAATTTTAAAAACCGATATACCCTTCGTGAGCGGAGATGAGCTCCTTGAAACCGAGAGCGAAAGATGTATGTACGTTAAGAAGACGAAAAAAAGAGCGCCCCTCTACGAGCACCTTTTGCTTGCGATAAAGCTTTCGTTTGACGTGGGAAGCCACGGCCTTCCGCTTATGGGAAGCTGTGATTGGAACGACAGTATGAACAGCGTCGGAGACGACGGTCGTGGCGAGAGCGTGTGGCTGGGGTTATTCTTCCTTATACTTGCAAAGCGCATGACGCCCTTATGCGAAGCGATGGGCGACGAAGAAAACGCCGCGAAAATATACGCTAAAGCAAGAGATATAGCAAAAGCTCTTAAAAACGAAGCATTTGAATACGGTCAGTATATCCGCGCCTTTTACGGCGACGGAAAGCCTATAGGCTCAAAGCTTGAGAGCGAATGTAAAACCGACCTTATCACACAAGCGTTTGCCGTATTCACGGATACGGAAAGCGGTGAAAGGCTTGAGAGTATTTTGGACAGTATTGAAAATCTGTGGGACAGCGACGCAAAGCTTTTAAAGCTTCTTTCACCTGCATTTTCACATCTCGGAGACAGATATCCCGGTTATATCAGAGACTATCCCAAGGGAGTCAGAGAAAACGGCGGACAGTATACGCACGCGGCGATGTGGGGCGTTATGGCGCTATATTCAGGCGGAAGAAAAAGAGAGGCTAAAAAGATGATCCTTGAGCTTTGTCCGGGTGAAAGGTGTGCCGATATATCCGAAGGAAAAAGATACGCGGGCGAGCCGTACGTTGCGGCGGGTGACGTGTATTCTTACGGCGAGCGCGCGGGAAAGTGCGGTTGGAGCTGGTATACGGGTGCGGCGGGCTGGATGCTTCGTGCGATAGAAATTATTTTCGAAAAAGGGGATTGACAAAAGAAAAAAATCGTAGTAAAATCGTACTCGGTAATAAGGGAGCTTGCTATAGCAGGCTGAGAGGAAACCTATTGAGGTTTCGACCTTACCTGATACGGATAATACCGGCGTAGGAATTTTACTGATACAACTGTATGTAAGATTTTTCTGTTCGCACGGCTTTGTCCGTGCGAATATTTTTTATGCACGGAAAAGTTTGAGAAAATTACTCATAGGCGCCATGAAGGTTTTTTCAAAATTCCGTTGTGCCTTTAAGGCACGGAAAGGAAAAAATGAAAAATCAAAGAACAAAAAAACTCGTCACTTCGGCGATGCTCATAGCTATCGCCACCGCGATCTCCGTAATTTGCGAATATATCCCGTTTTTAAATCTTCCCTTCGGCGGAACGATAACGATAGCAAGCACACTTCCCGTTATAGCCATCTCCTATATGTACGGACTCCGCTGGGGATTTTCTTCAGCCTTCGTTTACAGTCTTATTCAAATAGCGGTCGGCACGAAGACCGTCGCGGCACTCTTTACGCCCGCCGATGACGGAAAAGTTGCCTTCGGCGTAGCCGTGGGTGTAATACTCATAGACTATATCCTTGCTTTCACCTGCCTCGGACTCGGCGGCATATTCGGAAAGCTTACGGGCAAGAAGAAAGCTCTCGTTTTAGGTTCGGTAACTGCTCTTTTATGCTGTTATTTCTTCCATTTTCTCTCCGGCGCGCTTTACTACGGCGCTTGGGCGGAGTGGTTTTTCACCGATACCGTGTTAGCTGATTTAAGTATAAGCAAATACATTATGCAAAATTTCACGGGTGTCGGCCTTGCGTCGATATATTCGCTTGTGTATAACGGGTGCTATATGATACCCGAAATAGTGATAACGGCAATAGTTGCGGTACCGATAAGTATGATAAAGCAGGTAAAACGCGAAATATGAGATGTATAATAGTCGGAGCGGGAGATTTTTTCCCGAAAAAGCTTGATGTAAACGGTGCTCTCGTTATAGCTGCCGACGGCGGAAGGGAGAGCCTTGACAAAATGGGTATAACACCCGATATATGTATAGGCGATTTCGATTCTCTCGGCTACGTTCCGCGCTGTAAAGAGACGGTAACGCTTCCTTGTGAAAAGGACGTGACCGACACATTTGCCGCCGCTGACCTTGCGATAGAGAGGGGTTATGACGAAATAGAGCTTTACGGAGCTTTGGGCGGGGATAGATTTTCTCACAGCCTGGCTAATTTACAACTGCTCGTATATCTTAAGAAAAAAGGCGTAAAGGCTGCTCTTTATGACGAAAAATGCACGGTAAGGGTGCTTTCAAACGAAAGTGTTGGCTACGCAGACGCAGGACACGTTTCGTATATCGCCGCATCGGACGAAGCGGTTATAAGCATTACGGGAATGAAGTATTCGGGCGAAGGGTTTAGGATAAGAAACGATTTTCCTTTAGGCATAAGCAACGAATATAAAAGCGGTGCATCCGTGACCGTATCGAGCGGATACGTTTACGAGATAAGAGAATAAAAAATTGCTTGGCGGATGCCAAGCAATTTTTTAATATTTCGGGGGTTGATTTCTTTTTGATGCGGAGTCAAGAGAGGTATCATCCGAAACTATCTGCGGAAGTCTGCTGCAGCCGAGTCTCGTAGCGCCCGCCTCCAGCATCCTGTAGGCTACCTCTCGGTTATCGACACCGCCCGAAGCCTTCACCTCGACACGCTCGCTGACGGATGCTCTCATAAGCTCGATGTCCTCAACCGTTGCACCGCCCGTGCCCATACCCGTAGACGTCTTGACGAAATGTGCGCCCGCCACCTCGGAGAGCACGCAGGCTTTGATCTTTTCTTCTCTTGTAAGGTAGCAGGTCTCTATTATGACCTTGACCTTTGCTTTATCGCCTGCGGCGGCAACTACGCCCTTGATATCCTCAAAAACGAGAGCATCGTCACCCTCTCTCAAGGCGCCGATGTTTATGACCATATCGACCTCATCCGCACCGTCCCTTACGGCCTCTGCGGCTTCGTAGGCCTTGACACAGGGCTTATTTGCCCCGAGAGGAAAGCCTATGACGGCGGCAGTCTTGATGCCGCTTCCCTTAAGACACGTTTTGACCAATGAAACGTGAATGGGATTGACGCACACGGCGGCAGCTTTGTATTTCTTCGCCTCCTCGCAAAATTCCACTACCTTAGAGCTTGTGGTATATGCACGAAGCACGGTGTGGTCGCAATATTTTCCGTATGAGGGATCGTTTCCGTATCTTTTGATGTCCATTTTTATATTTCCTTTCAGACTAAATTATTTTCAAATCCATCACGTGCATAAAGCGCCGCACCGACAAAGACGGCGTTATCAAGGAATTCGCAGGGTACGATATCGTACCTTCCCTCCGCGGACAGAAACGCAAGTCTGTCTGTATGCTTTTTGATGAGCGGAATAAGAATATCTGCATCGTTTGCCGCACCGCCTCCGAGAGATATCCTTTCGGGAGAAAGGGTGCAGAGAATATTTGCCATCGCGTACGCATAGCTTTCCGCCCATTCGTCAAGCTCTTTTATTGCAAATTCATCACCGAGCCTTGCCTCACGGCATAGCTCCTTGAAGCTTGCCGTATCTCTTATCGGGTAAAGCGAGGAGTCGGACGGTATATATCCCTCGCTTTGAAGCTTTTTCTTTACGGCGCTTCCGCTGCAGACGTTTTCCATTCGTGCAACCTTACCCGTTTTTCTGTCGGGGATGTATATCTGTCCGAAATAGGCGCCTCCCACACCGATGCCGTCGAAGCTCTTGCCGTTTATGAAGATGCTTCCTCCGCATCCCGTACCGATATTGGTGTATGCGAATATTCGCTTGCCTTTACCGCTTCCGAGAATAAGCTCTGCATATCCTCCGCAGACCGTATCGTTTACCACCGTGCAGGGCAGAGAAAATTCTTTTTCGAACCAAGACTTTATCGGAAAATCCTTCCAACCGGGAACTTGCACCGAGCATATTGACGATCCCTTTTGCGTATCGAGCACACCACCGAAGCCGACTCCGACTCCCGAAAAGCTGTATTTTTCGAAAAGGGGAGGTATTTTTTCTTTCATCCAGTCGAGTATGTCTTCAGCGCCTCTTTTTAATACGACGCGCTCGGAGATTATTTCGAGAATCTCGCCGTCATCGGATATGACGCCTATTTGTTGCTTCGTTCCGCCAATCTCAACTCCTAACCAAGTTTTCATACCGTCTCACCTGATTTTGATCTTTATTTTTAATATTATTTTGCCGCTATCATATACTTGAAAAATTCGATTTGATCGAGGTATTCTTCCGTTTTTCCGACGCTTTTCGGAGCGGCGAGGCACACTACGGTGTCATCGGGCAGTACGGTAAGTCCCATTTCCGTGGCACATTCGAGGTCGTAGAAGTTTATCGAGTAGTTGTCCTTTGCCACCGTGGGCTTTTCTCCCAAAGCTTCCTTGAGCGTTACGAGATAATTGCTGTTTTTACAGTATTCATAGCATTCGGGCGAGAGAAGGAGTATGACGGTCTTGCCGCCGTATATCTCCGCGTCGAAATATTTTTGCTGTTCGATAAATCCTTCGCCGAACTGAAACGACTCAAGACTTGCTTCTATCTTACCGTCGCCGTTATAGTCCTCGGGGATAAATTTTTCCATACTTTCATCAAATGCGTTTACCGTGTCTCTTGCAACCGTTGCCTCTCCCGCATAGAGAAGATATACGTCGGGAGTGACGTTTGTAGCACATTGCACGGCTGCAAAACCGACGAATACCACGATGACCGATATGATTATAATTTTCGCCTTTTCGTGATACCACAGATTTTCAAGATAAAGGGAAAATTTGGATTTCTTTTTTTCCATAATAAGATCACTCCTTTATAACAATGATAGCATATTTTGTAAGTAAATTCAAGAATAATCTTGTCTGCGCTTCAAAAATGTGATAAAATACGGAAAACGTGTGAGTGATTTCTTTTTCCGCGTTGTATAAATAGTGAAAAGGAGACGGACGGTGGATAAGGGAAACGAGCTTTTCCGAAACTACGTTTCGGGAGACGACGGCGCCGTAAGGGAGCTTATTTTACTGTATAAGGACAGCCTGATATTTTTTATAAATAGGTACGTCCGTAATCTTTCCTGCGCAGAAGAGCTTGCGGAGGATAGCTTTGTCGAGCTCATTTTACATAAAGAGCGCTTCAATTTCAAGTATAACGTCAAGACGTATCTTTATACTATCGGCAGAAATAAGGCACTCAATTACCTTAAAAAGCTTGCAAGAAGAAAGACCGAGAGCATAAGTGACTGCGAGTACGCTTTATCGGACGAGGAGGAGCTTGAAGACAAGGTTATGGCAAACGAGCGCAAAAAGGCAGTAAACGCTTGTCTTCTCCGTATAAATCCCGATTACCGCACCGCGCTTTATCTTGCGTATTTCGAGCAGATGCAGACGGAAGAAATTATGCGCGTTATGCGAAAAACAAGAAAACAGATAGAAAACTTACTCTACAGAGGCAAGGAAGCCTTGAAAAAAGAACTCGGAAAGGAGGGGATATGCGATGAGATCCGATGATCGCTTTATTGAAGAAATATTCGAAAAAGAAAAAGCAAAGCGCGCCGAGATAAAGGCGGCAAGAAGACGCACCGTCGGGATATGCTCGTCGCTTGCGCTCCTTTTCGTGATAGGACTTGCAATACCTTCTTTTATGGGTATTTTCTCGGCATCGAAGGGCTTTGACAGCAATATGGAAGCGGAAGACGCCCCCAACGGCGCATACGACATAATTGCAGACGAAGATTACTCGGAGTCGGTCGAAAATCTTGGACAGACACAGGAAAAACCCGACAAAAACGATGGCTTTATCGACAACACGGAAACAAAAGGTGACGGCAACAACGGAAACGATGGCTTTATCGACATCGACGGCGTAGGAAGTGATAGCCCCGATTTTTCATTGAATGAAGAGGGCGTTATTTGGGAAAACGCAGAAGATTCGAATCTTAACGGAAGCGACGATATGAAAGCTGACGATATGCAAGAATCAGACGAAGATTCCAATGACGGCAAATCTCCCGATTGGACGCATATTTATCTTGTGATAGGCGCTTGGGCACTTGCACTTATAAGCATCGCTGTCGCGCTCATTATCCGTAAAAGGAAAAATAATAAGAATATAATATAAAATTAAATATTTTTCGGCAAATTTAATTGACATCGCAAAATCTTTGTGATATACTGTTTCCGTAGTAAATTTAATAGTCCTTTGTGACTGACGGAAAAAGTGGATCACCACGATGAAACAAAGGATTTTTTAAGCCGACCGTCTGGGCACACTAAGTAAATTCTGTTAGTGTGCCCTTATATTTTTTTACAAGGAGATCATTATGAAAAAAATCGGCATCGTAATGGGAAGTGACAGCGACCTTCCCGTAGTTTCCAAAGCGGTTGATATGTTAAAAAGCTTCGGCGTGCCCTACGAGATTCACGTATTTTCCGCGCACAGAACTCCGCTTGAAGCGGCAGAGTTCAGCAAAAACGCGAGAGAAAACGGCTTCGGAGCCATAATAGCGGCGGCAGGTATGGCGGCACATCTTGCAGGTGCAATAGCCGCGAACACGACGCTTCCCGTAGTTGGTATCCCCATCGTTTCGGGAAACCTCGGCGGAATAGACGCGCTTTTATCGACGGTGCAGATGCCCACGGGTATACCCGTTGCGACCGTAGCGATAAACGGTGCCGGCAACGCGGCGCTTTTGTGTATCGAAATGCTTGCCATAGAGGATAAGGAACTTGCAAAGAAGCTCGACGAAAAGCGTGAAAGCGACAGCGCGAAGGTTCTTGAAAAGAACCGCGCCATTGAAAACGAATATAATAAATAAATCACATAAAGGAGAAAAGCAATGAAGAAAGTTTACACAGGAAAGACAAAGGACGTATTTGCACTCGAAAACGGAAATTATCTCTTGAAATTCAAAGATGACTGCACGGGCAAGGACGGAGTGTTCGATCCGGGCGAAAACTCGGTAGGACTTACTATTGACGGCGTAGGCGACGTCAATCTCCGTATGTCCGTTTATTATTTTGAGAAGCTTAAGGAAGCGGGAATCAAGACTCACTACATAAGCGCAAACCTTGACGATACCACGATGGAAGTAGTACCCGCAAAGGCATTCGGTAAGGGCCTTGAGGTAATCTGCCGTCACAAAGCAGTAGGAAGCTTCCTTCGCCGCTACAGCGATTACATCGAAGAGGGCGCAGATCTTCCTGCATACGTTGAGATGACCTTTAAAAACGACGAAAAGGGCGATCCCCTCGTAACGAAGGACGGACTCGTATGCCTCGGCGTTATGACGGACAAGCAGTACGACGACGTAAAGGCTATGACACAGCAGATCACGAAGATCGTTGCAGACGACCTTCTTGAAAGAGGACTCGTACTTTACGATATCAAGTTTGAATTCGGCTACGATGCAAACGGCGAAGTTATCTTAATCGACGAGATCGCATCGGGCAATATGAGAGTATACAAAAACGGCGAATATATCGATCCCATGACGCTTTCCGAGCTTTTCTTTGCATGAGGTAAAAGATGGGCGGTTTTTTCGGTATAACGTCTAAGACCGATTGCGTTCAAGACGTATTTTTCGGAGTTGATTATCACACTCACCTCGGAAAATACCGTGCGGGAATGGCTTGCGTTGATAAGGAGCTCGGCTTCCAAAGAGAAATACATAACATTGAGAATTCTCCTTTCCGCACGAAATTTGACAATATCGGTGCAAGATTCAAAGGAAACGCCTGCATCGGCTGTATAAGCGATGCGGACACACAGCCTCTCATTATCCGTTCCAAGTTCGGCGTATACGCTATCTGTATGGTCGGCGTTATCAATAACCATGAACAGATAGTAAACGAATACCTAAACGGCAGAACGGGTATTTTCCAATGCATGAGCGGCAACCGTATCAATTTCACGGAGATAATCGCGGCACTTATTGATGAAAAAGAGAGCATTACCGAGGGCATAAAGTTTGCTCTTGAAAAGATAGACGGCTCAACGTCTTTGCTTCTTCTCATGGAAGACCACAGCATAATCGCCGTGCGCGACAGAATGGGAAGAATACCTGTTTCCATAGGTAAAAGAGATGACGGATACGCCGTATCGTTTGAAAGCTTTGCTTTTGAAAAGCTTGACTTTGAGCCCTGCAAGGAGCTTAAAAGCGGCGAGATAGTAAAACTTTTCCCCGACGGTATAGAGGTATTGTCCGAAGGCAGAGACGAGATGAAGATATGCTCGTTTTTGTGGACGTATTACGGTTATCCCAACGCTTGCTACGAAGGCAAGAACGTTGAGATGATGCGTATGGAAAACGGCGAGATACTTGCAGAAAGCGAAATGAAAAACGGCACTATGCCGAAGGTCGACTACGTTAGCGGTGTGCCCGATTCGGGAACGCCCCACGCGATAGGCTATGCAAACGCAAGCGGCTATCGCTTTGCAAGACCTTTCGTCAAGTATACGCCTGCATGGGCAAGAAGCTTTATTCCCACGAATCCTGCAGAGAGAAACAAGATAGCGAGAATGAAGCAGGTTCCCGTAAACGAGCTTATCAAGGATAAGGACCTTCTTTTCGTTGACGATAGCATCGTAAGAGGAACACAGCTTCGCGAGACAACAGAATTCTTATATAACAGTGGAGCAAAAGAGGTACATGTAAGACCTGCGTGCCCACCACTTGTATATGGTTGTAAGTATTTGAATTTCTCACGTTCGAAATCAGAGATGGATCTGATTACACGTCAGATGATCCAAAAGTTAGAAGGCGAGAATGTAGAAAATGTATTGCATGAATATACAGATCCATACAGCGATCGTTATAACGCGATGGTAG
>JAZRTW010000150.1:0-6371 GCA_045652265.1 Eubacteriales bacterium
TTTTCTTTGAAATTCATATCCGTAGAGTGCCGTTCCGAGAGGCGGTGTTATTATTTCGGCTGCTGCACCTGCTTTGAATTGACTTTTCATATTAATCTTCCTTTGTATATTTTGCAATGTATTGCTTCGAAGTCATTATAACACGAATATGTTATTTTGAAAAGGCGGTTTGTTCCAAATTTTTATACTATATTCCACTTTATAAAATTACAAAATTGATGAAACATTGAGCGTTAAAATAACAAAAGTTATGCATAGATAAAGAGAAAACAAGGATTTTTAGTCATTAATATGAAGACGACAATTTTATTTTCGTTGTGTAATATATGACAAAAGAAAATGAACGTAAAAAAAGTCGACAAGCTTCTCTCGAAACTTGTCGACTTTTGGCGCGCCGCGGGGGACTCGAACCCTCGACCTTTTGGTTCGTAGCCAAACACTCTATCCAGCTGAGCTAGCGGCGCAAGGCACAAATCGTGCTTACATATATTATCACAACACCGAGAGCTTGTCAATACTTGAAACGAAATATTTTTATTTTTATTTAAAAAATGTCAAAACTATTGACAAAGTCAAAAACTTATGTATAATTGTATACACTTATACATAGCAAGGAGGACAATTATGCTTGAGATTTCAAAGAAAACGAATTTATTGGAGGAAAATAACTATGCTTATCAGCTTCAAGACGTAAAAGAACCGGAGCTTTACAGACAGATATATAATTATGAAGAGGTGCCTAAAGTTCCGTTTAACCACAGACGTTCACCTATGAATATGCCCGAAAATATCTGGATAACCGACACTACGATGCGCGATGGGCAACAGAGTGTTGAGCCGTACACCGTAAAACAGATAGTCGATCTGTATAAACTCATGTCACGGCTCGGCGGTGAAAAAGGCATAATCAGGCAGACGGAGTTCTTTATATACAGTAAAAAAGACAGAGATGCCATAGCAAAATGTCAGGAGCTTGGGCTTAAGTTTCCGGAAATCACAACTTGGATAAGGGCCAGCAAAGAAGATTTCAAAATGGTAAAGGAGCTCGGTATTAAAGAAACGGGTATACTTGTAAGCTGCTCTGATTATCATATCTTCAAAAAATTAAAAATATCAAGAAAAGAAGCTATCGAGAAATATCTTGCCACTGTTCACGATGCTTTTGAAGCGGGAATTATTCCGAGATGCCATTTCGAAGATATTACGAGAGCTGATTTCTACGGTTTTGTACTACCTTTCGTAAATGAGCTTCAAAAAATGTCAAAAGAAGCGGGAATCCCCGTTAAAATCAGAGCTTGCGATACAATGGGCTACGGTGTTCCTTATCCCGAGGTTGCTCTTCCGCGAAGCGTTCCCGGTATAATCTACGGCTTGCAGCACTATGCTGACGTTTCAAGCGAATGTCTTGAATGGCACGGTCATAACGACTTTTACAAAGCCGTTTCAAATGCGTCGACTGCTTGGCTTTACGGATGCAGCGCTGTAAACTGTTCGCTTCTCGGTATCGGCGAAAGAACGGGCAACGTTCCCCTTGAAGCTATGGTATTTGAATACGCTTCACTAAAAGGCACGCTTGACGGAATGGATCCCACTGTTATTACGGAGATTGCCGAATATTTTAAAAATGAGATAGGTTACAATATTCCGCCTATGACACCGTTCGTCGGCGATAACTTTAACGTAACGCGGGCAGGCATACACGCTGACGGACTTTTAAAAGACGAGGAAATATACAATATTTTCGATACGGCAAAAATACTAAACAGACCCACAGACGTAATGGTTACGAAAACATCGGGTCTTGCAGGTATTGCTTTTTGGATAAACAGACATTATAGACTTGAAAAAACGAATAAAGAGGTTGACAAGAAATCGCCACTTGTGATAAAACTTAAAGAGTGGATCGATTTTGAATACGAAAACGGCAGACAAAGCTCGATCACTAAAAAAGAACTTGAAACTAAAATTAAGGAGTACGGCGGTATAGCCGAATAATACTATGGCTGATTTAAAATTTGTTTCTCTTGCTGACAGTGCTTTCGAGCGTTTGGAAAATGATATTTTAACGGGAGTTTACGAAAAGAACGACGTATTGACGGAAATCGCTCTTTCGAAAGAACTCGGTATAAGCAGAACGCCAGTAAGAGAGGCAATAAGACGTCTTGAACAGGAAAATCTTGTGAAGCTTACGTCGAGAGGAATCGTTGTTTGCGGACTCACAGAGCAGGATATTGCTGATATCTATGAGATAAGATGCAGTATCGAGAGCTTGGCAACAGCAAAATGTGCTGAATTTATAAGCGATAAAAAGCTTGAAAAGCTTGGCGAGTTAATTGATCTTCAAGAATTTTATACTATGAAGAACGATGCAGAAGATATTAAGGAAACGGATAGTAAATTTCACGACTTCATATATGAAAATTGTAACAGTCCGATACTTGAAAATATCTTAACTTCTCTTCACCGTAAGGTTCAAAAATACAGAAAGCTTTCCGTTCAAGACAGCGACAGAGCTCGTCTTGCCGTAGAAGAACACAGACAGATCTATAAAGCTCTCGTGTCTCGAGACAGTGAGCTTGCGGCATCACTTGCGCGTATGCATATTGAAAACGCCAAATCAAGTATTATTAAAAAAGTTTAAAATGGGACTTACTATAGCACAAAAAATTATTAAAGCCCACCTTGTTTCCGGCGATATGTCGAAGGCGGGCAACGAAATTTCATTAAAGATAGATCAGACTCTCACGCAAGACGCTACGGGAACGATGGCGTACCTCGAGTTTGAGACGATGGGAATCGACAGAGTCAAAACGGAGAGATCAGTCGCATATATCGACCACAATACGTTACAGTGCGGCTTTGAAAATGCCGATGACCACAGATACATACAAAGCGTTGCAAAAAAGCACGGCATTTATTTTTCGCGCCCCGGCAACGGCATTTGTCACCAAGTGCATCTTGAACGCTTCGGAAAACCGGGTAAGACGCTTATCGGCTCCGACAGCCATACACCCACCGGCGGCGGAATTGGTATGCTCGCGTTCGGTGCGGGCGGACTTGACGTTGCCGTAGCAATGGGCGGAGGCGCTTACTTTATTACGATGCCGAAGATGTATAAAGTAAACCTTACGGGAAAGTTAAACGATTTCGTTACAGCAAAAGACGTAAGCCTTGAGATACTTCGTATTTTAAGTGTTAAGGGCGGCGTCGGAGCAATAATCGAATGGGGCGGAGAAGGTGTAAAAACGCTTTCCGTGCCTGAAAGAGCAACGATAACCAACATGGGAACGGAACTTGGTGCAACGACGTCGATTTTCCCTTCCGATGAGATAACGAGAGAATTTTTAAGAGCAGAAAACAGAGAAGAGGACTACGTAGAACTGTCATCAGACTCCGATGCTGTATATGACAGAATAATTGATATTGACCTCTCTACACTCGTTCCGCTTATTGCTTGTCCTCACAGTCCCGATAATATAGCGACGGTTGAGAGCTTAAAGGGGACGAAGGTAGACCAAGTCTGCATCGGTTCTTGTACGAATTCCTCGCTTTCCGATATGCTGAAAGTTGCGGCTCTTCTCAAAGGGAAAACTATATCTCCAAGCGTAAGCCTTTCGATTTCGCCCGGCTCAAAGCAAGTGCTTTCAATGCTTGCGGATTCGGGTGCTCTTACCGATATCATAGCTTCCGGGGCAAGAATTCTCGAATGTGCTTGCGGACCTTGTATCGGAATGGGATTTTCGCCGAGTTCGGCAGGTGTAAGCTTACGTACGTTTAACAGAAACTTCTTGGGCAGAAGCGGAACAAAGGACGGAAACGTATATCTCGTTTCGCCCGAGACTGCAGTTGCGGCGGCTATTTTCGGCGAGATAACCGATCCGAGACTTCTCGGGACTTTCCCCGAAATCAAGATGCCCGAAAAATATAATATTGATGACAGCGCGGTTATAGAGCCGGCAACACCTGAAGAAGCAAAGAGTCTTGAAGTGCTCCGCGGTCCGAATATAAAGCCTTTTCCCGATGCACGTCCCGTAACGGACGAGATAAGCGCAAAACTTATATTAAAAGTCGGCGACAATATCACGACGGACCATATTATGCCCGCAGGTGCGAAGATACTCCCGTACCGCTCAAATATTCCGTACCTTTCAAAGTTCTGCTTCGCGGTATGTGACGAAAAATTCTCCGAAAACGCGCTTGCGGCGGGGCAGAGCATAGTCGTGGGCGGCTCAAATTACGGTCAAGGCTCATCGAGAGAACACGCAGCATTAGTACCGCTTTATCTCGGCGTAAGAGCCGTTATAGCGAAGAGTTTTGCCAGAATACACGTGGCGAATCTCATCAACGCGGGAATCATTCCTCTCGTTTTTTCAAATTCCGATGATTATGATAAGCTTGACCAAAACGACGAGCTTGTGCTTTCCGATATTTTTGACGGTATGGATAGTGGTGAAATTAAGCTTACGGACAAAACTAAAGCCATTGAATTTAAACTCGCCTGCGATTTTACTGAAAGACAGAAAGCTATTCTCAAGGCGGGCGGACTTTTGCAATATACCAAAGGAGCATCTAATGAGTAAGATACAAATGAAAACGCCTCTCGTCGAAATGGACGGAGACGAAATGACGAGAATAATTTGGAAGCAGATCAAAGATGAGCTCATACTGCCTTACGTCGACTTAAAAAGCGAATACTACGACCTCGGTCTTCCCGAAAGAGAAAGAACGAAGGATAAAGTGACGCTTGACGCCGCTATCGCAGCAAAAAAATACGGCGTTTCGGTAAAATGTGCGACGATAACTCCCAATAAGCAGAGAGTTGAAGAATATAATCTCTCGGAAATGTGGAAAAGCCCCAACGGCACTATAAGAGCGTATCTTGACGGCACGGTATTTAGAACGCCTATACTCATAGACAGCGTCAAGCCTGCCGTAAGGTCATGGGAAAGCCCCATTACGATTGCAAGACACGCATACGGTGACGTATATAAAGCAACCGAATTCAGAATTTCCGGTGAAGGTACGGCAGAGCTTGTATTTACAGGCAAAGACGGTACGGTTACGAAGGAAAAGATATATGATTTCGAATGCCCCGGAGTATTGCAAGGAATGTATAATAAAGACAGCTCGATATATTCGTTTGCTCATTCTTGCTTTAAGTACGCCATTGATGAAAAGAAAGATCTTTGGTTTTCCACAAAAGATACCATTTCCAAAAAATATGACCAGACATTTAAGCTGATATTTGAAGAAGTTTACAACACCTATTACAAAGAAGAGTTCGAAAGGCTCGGTATAGAATATTTCTATACCCTTATTGACGATGCTGTTGCAAGAGTAATACGAAGCCGCGGCGGCTTTATATGGGCTTGTAAAAACTATGACGGCGACGTTATGAGCGATATGGTATCCACCGCATTCGGTTCGCTTGCAATGATGACGTCGGTGCTCGTTTCTCCCGACGGAAATTTTGAATACGAGGCGGCGCACGGCACTGTTACGAAGCACTATTATCGTTATTTAAAGGGAGAGAAGACCTCTACAAACCCGATGGCAACGATATTTGCTTGGACGGGAGCGTTAAAAAAGAGGGGAGAGCTTGATAACATATCAGAGCTTTCCGACTTTGCAAGTAAGCTTGAAAAAGCTTGTATTGATACGCTCGAGAGCGGCATTATGACTAAAGACCTGTCACTTCTTGCTCAAAGCGACAAACCTATAACAAGCGTTGATACAGAAACCTTTATAAAGAGCATCAGAAATAAACTTGATACGCTTTTATAAAAATCAAACCGACCAATGTTCGTTCATTGGTCGGTTTTTAACGTTTAATTTTATATTTTCAGTTCACGCTCTTTCACGAAATCGTTTACTTCTTTTGCGGTCGGTAAGCTGTAAACGCTGTCACATTTAAGGGCTGTAAGTCCGCTTACGATATTTGCTGCCATACACGCGTGGGAAATACTTGCGGATTTAACGTAATCGTAAGCAAATGCACCGATAAATGCGTATTCGGCAAGCTCACCTATTGATTCGCTGCTGTCAATGCCGGGATAGAATTCACAATGCTTGCCGTCGTAATATATAGATCCTCTTTCACCAAGCCTCAATACGACGTATCTCGGAGAAAAATCGTAATGGAGCTTCAAGCATACTTTGACGCACATATCGGGACCTTGCGGAGCGATATTAGTGAGAGTCTTCGCGGACATCGCATCAACAACGATCGTGTCGCAACCGTTTATAAAAGAGAAATCGTCGGGGTGATCAAGTTTGTCAAATGAAGCTATGGTTCTGACTTCATATACGTTTGCGTATTCAAATGAGCGTCTTGCCGTTTCTCTGTCAACTGACATATCGATAAGCGCGAT
>JAZRTW010000151.1:0-12021 GCA_045652265.1 Eubacteriales bacterium
ATATGGAGATACTCGGAATAAAGCTCCCGAGCCTCACTATCCCCGTGCGCCCCGGACGAAATCTTGCGGTCATCTTGGAGATAGCCGCGATGAACTTCCGTCAAAAGCGCCTCGGTTACAACGCGGCAGAGGAGTTTAATAGGCGCCTTGAGGAGCAGATGAAGAAAAACAGCGACGCTTTAAGAGAACAAGAGCAAGACAGCTAATCTTTTTTGGGAGAGTAATATGCAAATAGAAAATTGCAGTTTTGAATACGACAGCCCCATAGCTCCGAAAACGACCTTCAAGATAGGCGGAGTAGCAAGGACCGTGGCTATGCCGCATACGAAAGAAGCGCTTGCCAAGCTTATAGGCACGCTTAATGCCCGCGGCGAAAAATATACAGTGCTCGGAAACGGAAGCAACGTGCTCTTTATGGGAGATTACGACGGCACGCTCGTCTTAACGAAAAAGCTATGCGACGTTACGTGCGAGGGCGAGAATATAACCGCGCTTTGCGGTGCGTCCGTAACGGCGGTGAGCCTACGTGCACGCGACGAAGGTCTTACGGGAATGGAATTTGCCTACGGTATCCCCGGAAGCGTCGGCGGCGGAGTGTATATGAACGCAGGCGCGTACGGCGGTCAGCTTTCGGACGTCGTTACGGAGAGCGAAGCGATAGACAAAGACGGCAATTTTACCGTTTTTTCCGCGTCGGAGCACGCCTTCGGGTACAGGGACAGTGCGTTTATCCATAACGGATATACGGTCGTTTCGACGACGCTTTCCCTCAAAAGAGGGGAAAAAGAGCAGATAAGTGCTCTTATGGAAGACTATATGCAAAGGCGCAAGGATAAGCAACCTCTCGATAAGCCAAGCGCGGGAAGCGTTTTCAAAAGAGGCGACGGCTTTATAACGGCGCAGGTCATTGACCGATGCGGACTTAAAGGACTTCGCGTGGGAGATGCGGAGGTTTCGACAAAGCACGCGGGCTTTATAGTAAACTTGGGAAATGCTACGGGAGACGACGTGCTTAAACTCGTTGAGAAGGTAAAAAACGAAGTGCTCTTACAAGAGGGCAAGGAATTGGAATGCGAGATTCGTATAATAAGGTGACGACATGAAATATATTATCGTAACGGGAATATCGGGCGCGGGGAAGACCACGGTGCTTAATACCTTGGAGGACCTCGGGTATCATTGCATAGATAATATGCCCCTTCATTTGATACCTGAATTTACCGATATTATGGACAAGAATTCCGTGGGCATACAAAAGGTGGCAATAGGGCTTGACGCAAGAAACGCTTTTGGATTTGACGCCTTTCAGACGGCGAAGGAAAGCATTAAAAATACGGGCGCGGAGTACAAGGTCATATTCGTAGACTGCTCGGACGCGGTCATCATTTCAAGATATAAGCAGACCAGAAGACGCCACCCGCTTATGTCATCAATGAAGCTTTCCTTATCGGACGCCATAGCCGAAGACAGACGTCTTATGGCAAGTGTGAGAGAAGAGACGGACATAGTTATCGATACCGCACACATAAGTTCCTCGCAGCTTCGCGACAGAATAGTAGCGTGCGTGGACGAAAAGAGTAAAATGGCGGTTACGGTAATGAGCTTCGGATTTAAATACGGACTTCCCGCAGATGCTGATATGGTCTTTGACGTAAGGTGCTTTGCGAATCCTTACTATATAGAGTCGATGAAGCGCCATACGGGCATGGAGGACGAGGTGTATAACTTCGTTTTCAGCTTCGACGAGGTGCACGAATTCGTTAAAAAGCTTTTTGCTATGCTGGAGAGCCTTCTTCCGCTTTATGAGAAAGAGGGAAAGGCACAGCTTTCCATAGCGATAGGCTGTACGGGCGGAAAGCACAGAAGCGTCGCGATAACGAGGGCAATCTCCGAAAAGCTCAGGGAAAAAGGTCAAAACTGTGTGGAAATACACAGAGATATAGGCAAGTAAGATGTCTTTTACACAGGATACGAAAAAAGAGCTCTGTACGGAAAAAAGAAAGCACGACGTCCCCGCTTGCTGTAAGGACGCGCTTTTGCACGGGCTATTGCTTACCTGCAGAGAATACGGCGAAAGGATAGTATTTTCTTCGGAAAGCGCTAAGGCATCGGAGCTTTTTGAAAGGCTTATAAGAGCGAAATACAAGTGCGAGGTAAAAAGTCTTCGCGAGAGCATCGCGGGGCACAAGATGTACGTAAAGGAGCTTTCGGATATGCAAAGCGTATCGCTCGTGCACGGAGATTTCGACTTATTCAGAGAGCCGTACAGACTCAACGAGGGAATAGTTTACGCCTGCGAAAGTTGTTCGGTGTATTTTCTCAAAGGGCTTTTTATCGGCGGTGGCTACGTTTCCGAGCCCACGATGGAAAGCAGGCTTGAAATACGCATAAGAACGAAGGAACTTGCAGAGGATATACGGGGGCTTTTGTCGATGATAATGCTTCCGCCTAATGTGGTGGTGCGGCGCACAAAGCCCGTACTTCTTTACAAGAAAAGCACGAGTATTGAGAATTTTCTCGGCTTTATCGGGGCGGATAACGCGGTTTTGGAGCTCATGAGCGAAAAGCCCGTAAAGGAGCTTCGAAATAACACTAACCGCAGACTTAATTTGGAAACCAGCGGCATAAACCGCTCCATAAAAACGGCGGTAAAGCAAACGGCGGCTGTGAAGGCGCTTATGGATAGCGGACTTATAAACGGGCTGTCATCGGAGCTTCGCTATACGGCAAAGCTACGGCTTGAGTATAGCTCTCTGTCGCTTGAACAGCTAGCACAAAAGCACGAGCCGCCGATTACGAAGTCGGGACTGAATCACAGAATGGAAAAGATAATGGAGCTTGCGAAAAAGCTTGAAAAATAAGAAAGGAGGGTCTGCAAATGAAGGATTTCGTACATCTTCACTTACACACGGAATACAGTCTGCTCGACGGCATTTGCAGACTTTCGGAGCTGCCTGATGCGGTACTTTCCGCAGGGCAAAAAGCCGTTGCGATAACCGACCACGGAAATATGTACGGCGCGCTTGATTTTCACAAGGCGTGCAAAAACGCGGGCGTAAAGCCCATAATCGGCTGTGAGGTATACGTATCACCCACCTCGCGTTTTGACAAAAAGGACAGAGTATCGCCCTATCATCTGACGCTTCTTTGCGAAAACGCCGTGGGCTACGCAAATCTTTCAAAGCTCGTTTCAAGGGGCTATACCGAGGGCTTTTACACGCGCCCACGCGTTGATAAAGACTTACTTTCAAAATTTCACGAGGGCATTATTGCTTTGTCGGGCTGTTTCAAGGGCGAGGTTGCACAGAAGATACTTTCGGGAGACGTGCAGGGTGCAAAGCAAAGCGCCGAGGAAATGGTGCGCATATTTGGTAAGGACAACTTCTTTTTAGAAGTGCAAAACCACGGTCTTGAAGACCAGAGAAAAATAAATTACCGTATGCGTATGCTCGCAGACGAACTTGGGATACCGCTTGTCGCGACAAACGACGTACACTTTATAAAGAGAGAGGACTGCGAGGTACAGGCAATCTCTCTATGCATACAGACAGGCACGACTTTAGACGATGAGACACGCTTTAAGTTTGAGACGGACAAGTGCTATCTTCGCACGAGAGCAGAGATGGAAGAAGCGCTCCCCGATTTTGAGGACGCGCTTGATAATACGGTTAAAATCGCCGAAAGGTGCAATTTCGATTTTGAGTACGGCACGTATAAGCTCCCCGCATTCGATACGGGCTGTGAGCTTACGCCGAAAGAGTATCTTAGAAAGCTCTGTTATGACGGGCTTGATGAAAAAATCGAAAAAGACCCCGATATAGACAGAGAAAAATATTCCGAGAGAATAGAAAGCGAGCTTACTACCATAGAAGAAACGGGCTTTGTGGACTATTATCTCATTGTTTGGGATTTTGTAAACTACGCGAAAAGCCACGGGATACCCGTCGGGCTCGGCAGAGGTTCGGGCGTGGGAAGCCTTTGCGCATACCTCATTTCTATAACCGACGTCGACCCGATAAAATACGAACTCTACTTTGAGAGATTTTTGACGAGCGAACGCGTAAGTATGCCCGATTTTGATATCGACTTTTCCGATGAGCGCAGAGACGAGGTCATAAGATACGTCGCATCGAGATACGGAGAAGATCACGTTTGCCAGATAATTACCTTCGGAACTCTCGCCGCTTTGGCGGCTGTAAGAGACGTCGGCAGAGTGATGGGAATGCCGTATTCCGAAGTAGACGAGGTCGCAAAGGCGGTAAGGGAAGGCTCGAGAAGCTCTCTTGAGACAGCTCTTCGCCAGTCAAAGCGCCTTCGCGATATGTACGATGCAAGCCCGAAGATAAAGCGGCTTGTGGATATGGCGTTAAGGCTTGAGGGGCTTCCGCGAAACTCGTCGACTCACGCATCGGGCGTGCTTATAACGCCGCGTCCCTGCGACGAATACGTACCGCTTGCGAAAAACGGAGATACGGTGACGACGCAGTATACGATGACGGGTATTGCAGAGCTCGGGCTTTTGAAAATCGACTTTTTGGGGCTTCGCTATCTGACCATCGTCGATCACGCCGAAAGGCTCATAAAGGAAAAAGAGCCCTCTTTCAGCGTAAACGATATACCGCTTGACGATCAAAAGGTTTTCGGTATGTTTTCAAAGGGGCTTACGGAGGGCGTATTCCAATTTGAGAGTGCGGGTATAAAGAGGGTGCTCGGGCAAGTATGTCCAAAGAGCATAGAGGATATAATAGCGGTCGTTTCTCTTTACCGTCCCGGCCCTATGGACAGCATACCGACATTCGTTGAAAACAGAAAACACCCCGAAAATATAAAATACCTGCACCCCGACCTTGAGCCGATACTCAAAACGACCTTCGGCTGCGTTATCTATCAGGAGCAGGTAATGCAGATATTCCGAACTCTTGCGGGCTACAGCCTCGGCAGAGCCGACATAGTCAGACGAATGATGGCGAAGAAGCAGCAGGAAAAGATGGCAAGGGAGCGCAAGTATTTTATATACGGAGACGCGGCGGGCGAGGGCGGAAGTGCTTGTACGGGAACGCTTGCCCACGGTATTTCGCTTGAAAAGTCAAACGAGATATTCGACGCGCTCGTGACGTTTTCAAACTACGGCTTTAACAAATCCCACGCCGCGCCCTACGGCATACTTGCTTACAAAACGGCGTATCTTAAATATCATTACCCCGCAGAGTATATGAGTTCGCTTCTTTCGAACTCGCTTTCGGATAAGGTCTCGGCGTATATCGCGGAATGCAACCGACTTAACATAAAAGTTATGCGCCCCGACGTCAATAAAAGCCGCAACGAGTTCACCGTCGAGGACGGCAATATACGCTTCGGCTTTTGCGGAGTAAAGAGCCTCGGAGACGGCTTTTCTCAAAAGATAGTAGACGAGAGGGCGTTTTCGGGCGAGTTTACGAGCTTCGAAAACTTCGTTTTGCGAATGAGCGACAGGGGCATAAACAAAAAGCACGTCGAAGCCTTGATAAAGAGCGGTGCTTTGGACGTCTTCGGAAAGAAGCGCTCGGTGTTACTTATAGTTTACGAGGTGCTTCTTGACAAGATATATTCGGAAAACAGCAAAAATATAGCAGGGCAACTCGATATGTTCTCGCAAAGCGGTGACGTAAGTATAAGCGTCGATTATCCCGAAAAGGCGGAGCTTCCTTGGGAGGAGCTTCTTGCAATGGAAAAGGAGATGACGGGCTTTTATTTTTCGGGAAGTCCGCTTGAAAACTACAGCGACCATATCGCGTCCCTCGGCGCCGTGAGCCCCGACAGAGTAAAGGAGCTCGTAAGCGAGGGGGAGAGCATGGCCGTTACCTTGGCGGGAACTTTAATGAGGCGTACCGACAAGAAGACAAAGAAAAACGAGCGTATGGCCTTCGTTTTGCTTGAAGACGCATACAGCTCGATGGAGCTTATAGTTTTTCCGAAGCTCTTTGAAAAGTTTGAAAGGCTTTTGTACGTGGGCTCAAAGCTCGCCGTCGTAGGCAAGGCGGAGAAAAACGACGACGAAGAGCCGAAGCTTTTGTGCGAAAAAATAATCGAGCTTATACCAAACGGAAGCTTCAAAAAGCCCTTATCGGAAGTTAAAATACCCGAAAAAGCAAGTAGGCTTTATTTAAGACTTCCCTCCGAAAGCTCCGAGCTTACAAAAAAAGCGGTGGCTTTGGCAGAAATATTTGACGGAGACACCGAAGTTGTGGTATACTTTGAAAAAGAAGACAAAAAGCTTCGGCTTAAAACGGGAGTCGGTGTGACGAAATACGTCTTTGGCGAGTTCGTAAACTTGCTCGGCGCAGAGAACGTAGTGTTAAGATAGTTTAACTCGTATAGCTTTCGATGAGATCCCAAACGTCGTCCATCGATTCCAAGGTAATGCCTTCTTCAAGAAGTTTTCTTTCGCTTTCGGGCAAGGTATATCCCGTAAGTCCGAAGCTGTACACTTCCGTGCCCTTTGCGTTTTGAACGCGTACCGTTTCGCCGTCGTAGCTTACGGTATACGGAAATCCGTTTTTATCGCTCACGGTCGGCGATATCTCGGGAAGCAAGGTGATTTGCCCTGCTTCGATCTTTTCGGGAAGCTTTGAAATGCTGTCCGCGATAAATACGTTTACGGCAAGCACCATAAGGCAAAGGATAAGAATAAGGCTCCACATAATAAAATGTTTAAGTTCACTCATAAGCATACTCCTAAAGTTTCGTTATTTCATTATTCACCTAAAATATGAAATTTATTCAAATTTTAGGGGTAAAATAGCGAGTATAAGGCAGATATTGAAGCGAGTATAAGGCAGATATTGAAAGGAAAAGAAAATGGAAAGCAATTCTACGAAAAGCAGCACGGGAAAAAGAGTTTTGAGTATAGTTGGCGCTGTGCTTTCTTGGATAGCCAAGGCGATAGTATTCTTGACGAGAAAATTCATAGAATACTTTTTCAACATAATCATAACTCTGCTTCTCATCGTCATCGTTACGGGCGGTATCGTCGCGACTACGTTTGCGATATTCATTCGCGACAACATAGACGCAAGCTTTGACTTAAGCGAGTACGTGTCGACTCTTAACCAAACGAGCACGATATTCTACACCGACTACAAGGACCTCGACAGGACTGTAGGTGTTGATAAGGAACTCGGCGAGATAAAGAGCAGGATAAACAGAACTTGGGCGACTATTGACGCTTCCGAAAACAGCGATGAAGCGCTCATAATTCCCGAGCACGTTGTAAATGCTTTCGTTGCCATTGAGGATAAGCGTTTCTTTAACCATAGCGGTGTCGACTGGCTCCGAACGGGCTCTGCGGTGCTTTCGTTTGCCACGACCTTTAAGATGAGCTACGGAGGCTCCACCATCACCCAGCAGCTCATAAAGAACTTAACGGGCGAGGACGATGCGACCATTCAGCGTAAGCTTCAGGAAATACTTCGAGCGCTGTACCTTGAGCGAACGCTTGAGGAGCATTACGGCGACTACGAGAACCCGAAATACGAGACGAAGAAGCACATCATAGAGACGTATATGAACACCATTTTCTTGTCTCAAAGCGCGTACGGCGTACAAGCGGCGTCGCAAACGTATTTTTCGAAGGACGTTTCACAGCTCACACTCGTTGAGGCGGCAGCTCTCGCGGCAATTCCGCAAAACCCTTATAAATGGAATCCCGCCTCTCACCCCGAAAACAACAAGGAGCGCCGTAACACCGTGCTTCGCAGAATGTACGACCAAAAGCTTATCTCCGAGGAAGAGTACAGAGACGCTATAAACACGAATCTTGAGATAAACTTAAACACGAGCGAAAGCTCTATGAACTCGTATTTCGTTGACTATATGATCGACTGCGTAACGAGAGATCTCGCGGCGGAGTACGGATATACCGAGGCCATTGCGGAACAGCTCATCAACGGCGGCGGTCTTCAGATATACGCAACGATAGACCCCAGAATACAGAGCATTATGGAGGAAGAGTATTGCAACGATAAGAACTTCCCCAACGTCGGAGACGGTATAATTCCGCAGAGCGCAATGGTAATAATCGACCCCTACACGGGATATCTTCTCGGAATGGTCGGCGGCAGAGGCGAAAAAGAGGGAAGCGTCTTAAACCGTGCGGCAAGCTCAAAGCGTCAGCCCGGTTCAACGATAAAGCCGATTGCCGTATACGCGCCCGCGCTTGATTCCAAGATCATCACCTGGGGCACGGTCATCGACGATACGCCCGTTGAATTCAAAGGCGGCTCAACGCCTTGGCCCAATAACGCGAATATGAGATTCAGGGGACTTACGACCGTAAAATACGCGCTCCAGCAATCTCTTAACACCATATCCGTAAAGATACTTGAAATGTTGAAGCCCGAGGAGTCTTTCCGCTTCTTGTCGGAGGAACTCGGTATCACGACGCTTGTTGAAAGCAAGGAAAGTGCAAACGGCACGATATTCTCCGATATCGGTCTTTCGCCCTTGGCGCTCGGCGGTCTTACCTACGGCGCTCACCTTGTTGAGCTTACGGCGGCATATTCGATATTCCCCAACGACGGTATCTTCTCAAAGTGCAGCACTTATACGAAGGTCGTCGATAAAGAAGGCAACGTAATTTTGTCAAACGAGATACCCGAGCAAAGCGAGGTCATAAGCTCGCAGACGGCGACCATTATGAATCTTCTTTTGCAAAACGTAGTTTCAAACGGTACGGGTACAGCCGTAACCTTGGATACCAAGACGCAGGTTGCGGGCAAGACGGGTACGACCTCCGATAAAAAAGACCTTTGGTTTATGGGTTATACACCGTATCTTCTCGGCGGCGCTTGGTACGGCTACGATACGCCCAAGAGAATCAACTCCACGGGTAACCCCGCACTTTTGATTTGGGATAAGGTAATGAACAGAGTCCACGACGAGTGTATTACCCCCGCGTTAAAGAGCGGAGAACCCAAGAAATCCTTCAAGACCGTAGATGCAACGAAAGGTATAGTAAGAGCGCAGTATTGTATCGACAGCGGAATGCTCCCCACTGCCGCTTGCTATAACGATCTTCGCGGCGACCGTATAGATACGGGATACTTCATAGCGGGTACACAGCCCAAGAAAAAATGCGAATGCCATGTAAGCGTGGATTACGATACGGTAACGAAGGCTGTAGCTTGCAAAAACTGCCCTTCGGCAAACGTAAAGAGCGTCGGTCTTATCCACGTTGACAGAGAATTCCCCGTATATACCGCGGTTGAAGACGCACAGTACACTTGGAGAAAAGTAGGAGATAGCTTTGAGTACGCAGAGCGCGAGGACCAGCCCTTCTACTACGGACTTCGCACTTTCAACATTAAGACGAAGAATTTCTATTACGGAATTGCAAAGGATATAGAAAAGCCCTTAAACCGTATTTGCACCGAGCACTTAAACGCACCGCCTCCCGTGGAGGAACCCGATAACGGCGGTGAAGACGTCGGCGGTGAAGACGTCGGCGGCGGCGACCACGGCGGCGGAGCCCAGGGCGGAGGAACGAACAATGGCGGCGGAAATATCGGCGGGGGATTTTTCAACTGATAGGTGAATATGTTTAAAAGATTTATAAGCTATTACAAGCCCTACAAGCTCTTATTCAGTCTCGATATGGCGGCGGCGCTTTTAATTGCATTGATAGGCGTGCTTTATCCCATAGTGACGCGCGAGATGCTAAACGAGCTGATACCCAATAAAAACTACAGACTGATAATAATTTACGGCGCAGTTCTTCTTTTGATATACTTCGTGCGTATGCTCCTTAATTATTTCGTCCAATACTACGGACACGTTATGGGCGTGCGTATGCAGGCACAGATGCGCTCGGATATGTTCGCGCATCTGGAGCGCCTGCCGTACAGCTTTTACGATAATCACGAGACGGGAAAGATTATGTCCCGTATGACCAACGACCTTATGGATATAAGCGAGCTTGCTCACCACGGCCCCGAAAACCTCATAATTTCGGGCATATCCGTAATAATATCCTTCATTTATCTTTCCACCATCAATTTATGGCTCACGCTTATCATATTTGCCTGCGTGCCGTTTTTGCTTCTCATTACGATGTCCCTTCGCGGAAAAATGAGAAATGCATTTAAGCGCAGCAGACAAAATGTAGCGGTTATAAACGCGGCTTTGGAAAGCAGTATTTCGGGCATCAGAGTTACGAAGGCGTTTAATAATTCGGAAAAGGAAAAGGAAAAATTCGAAGACGGAAATAAGGAGTTCGTCGCATCTCGAAGCGAAGCTTACGATGCGATGGGAAGATTCCACTCGTCGACGGTATTCGTCACGGACGTATTCAACGTCGTGATACTTATCGCAGGCGGACTTTTCCTTTATAACGGAAACATAAATTTCGGCGATTATTCCGCATTTTTCCTCTCCGTCAGCCTATTTATAAGCCCCATAATGACGCTTATAAACTTTATGGAGCAGTTTCAAAACGGCGTGACGGGCTTTGAGAGATTCGTTGAGATAATGGACGAGGAGCCCGAAAAGGACGAAGAAGGCGCAGAGGATGCGGGTGCTCTTTCCGGACAAATCGAATTTGAGTCCGTAACGTATTCCTACGGCGAGGGCGACGACGTTTTAAGAGACGTAAGCTTCAAGGTGAAAAAAGGCGAGACCTTTGCTCTCGTAGGCCCAAGCGGCGGCGGTAAGACGACTATCTGCCACCTTATACCGAGATTTTACTCCGTGGGTGAGGGCGATATCCTCATAGACGGTAAGAGCATAAAAGGTATGACGATGGCTTCTATTCGCAGGAATATCGGAATCGTTCAGCAGGACATCTATCTTTTCAACGCGAGCATAAGAGATAATATCCTTTACGGAAGGCTTGACGCGAGCGAAGATGAGATAGTCGTAGCGGCAAAGCGTGCAAATATCCACGATTACATAATGACGCTTGAAAAGGGCTACGATACGGTTATCGGCGAAAGAGGCGTAAAGCTTTCGGGCGGACAAAAGCAGAGACTTTCCATAGCGAGAGTGTTCTTAAAAAATCCCCCGATACTCATTTTGGACGAAGCTACGAGCGCGCTTGACAACGCGACGGAGATACTTATTCAGAAGTCGCTTGACGAGCTTGCCAAGGGCAGAACGACGATAGTAGTCGCTCACAGACTTTCCACTATCAAGAACGCAAATACGATAGCGGTAGTCTCGGACGGAAAAATAATCGAAAAGGGAAGCCACGACGAGCTTCTTGAAAAAGGCGGCGCATACGCCGAGCTTTACAAAAAGCAGTTCAGAGAAAATTAAAAACAATAAAAATCGAGCGCGAAAACGCTCGATTTTTAACGGTATTGATGTATATTTGAAAGGTATGTAAATGAAACGCGATACTGAAAAAATGTACGCCGAGATGAAGCCGTGGAAGCTGTTTTTCATAGTGGCGTTGCCGGGTATGATAAGTATGTTCGCTATGTCTGTGTACAGCATAGTAGAGGGAATATTCATAGGTCAGAAGCTCGGAGAGGGGGCGTTTGCGGCGGTAAATATCGCAATGCCTCTGGTGATGATAAATTTTTCGCTTGCCGATCTTATCGGTGTCGGCGCTTCCGTGCCGATATCCATTGCGCTCGGCAGGAAGGATCACAAAATAGCAAATAACGTTTTCTCGTGCTCCGTTATTATGATATTTGCCACGTCCGTGATAATGGGCGGCACGATGTTCGCTGCGGCAGAACCGCTTTGCGCGATGATGGGCGCGGAAGGAGGTCTTCTTGACACGTCCGTGAGGTATCTTCGCACGGTTGCACTTTTAAGTCCGCTTTCCACGATATTTTTTGCGATGGACAACTATCTTCGCATAAGCGGATACGTGAAAACGAGTATGGCGATAAATATAGGCTCAAACGTCGCGACGGTGGGACTTTTGAGCTTTTTTCTTCTCGTGCTTGAAATGGACGTTGTCGGCTCTGCGCTTGCGGTTTCCGTTGCCATGTCTTTAAGCTCCGTTGTTGCTATGGTACCGTTTATAAGAAAAAAGGC
>JAZRTW010000152.1:0-11818 GCA_045652265.1 Eubacteriales bacterium
ATTATAAATCCCAAAACGATAGCCGCGACGAACGAACGGGAAGCGTTATAGGCAAATGCGGGGATATTTGCCTCGGTTGCTTGCTTTTGAAATATAAAAGCATAGCCCCATATAAACGAAGCTACGAGGGGAAGAACTATCTGGCGTATATTTTTATTCATCTTTTATCTTTCTATCTTATTGTGTAATTTTGTCCCGAAACTTCGATATAGTGCTCGAAGAAGTATTTAACGGCACTCGTCATATATTCGGTATCCTTAATACCTGCAGTCTCGTAGCTTGAATGCATCGCAAGTTGTGCAAGTCCGATGTCAACGGTGTTTACCGATACGTGCGTACTTGCGATATTGCCAAGTGTCGAGCCGCCGGGAAGATCGGAACGGTTTGCGTATACTTGATAGGGAACACCTGCATTGTCGCACATTGCCTTGAATATCGCGGACGATATCGCATCAGAGGTATACTTTTGATTTGCGTTATACTTGATGACAATGCCTTTGTTCATATAAACCGTGTTGTTTTTATCGTGGTATTCGGGATGATTTGGATGATGAGCGTGGGCATTATCGCAAGAGAGCATAAAGCTTGAGGCGAGTATCTGCTTATGGGAAGTTCCATAGGTTTCGCTTATGCGCTCCAAGACGTCCGAAAGAAATGTCGATGCCGCACCTTGTTTTGTTGTACTGCCTACCTCTTCGTTATCAAAAAGCGCGTAAACGGGGCAAGTATTTTCGCTGTTTTTTGCAGCCACAAGCGCTTGCAAAGCGGCGTAAGCACATTGCAGATCGTCAAGTCTCGGCGCGGAAATATAATCGCCCCACAAACACGCGTCTTGTCCGTTATACAAGAAAAGATCCTTCGATAAAAGCGTATTTTCACCGACACTTTCTTCGAGCAATTTTTCAAACTCCGATGAAGCGACGGGTACCATATCGACTGCGGCATTGTAGCTTACTTGTTCGTTTGCGTTTCTGTTAAAATGAATCGCAACGTTAGGTATCAAAGCGGCATTTTCGTAATTCACAAGTTCAGCCGTAATGACGCCGCTATTATCCGCGGTAACGATTCTGCCCGCAATGCCTAGGGGTCTGTCAAGCCAAGTTGAGCAGAGCATACCGCCGTATTTTTCGGTGGAAAGCTTCGTATAAACTCCGTCGTTTGTGAGATGCTTGTCCTTCAGCTTAAAGGCAGGGCTGTCGCTGTGAGAAGCCGCGATCATATAACTTTTTAAGTCACTTTCGGGACATTTGAATGCGATCAATGATGAACCGTTTCTCGTTATGAAATACTTTCCGCCTTTTTTAGTTTCCCACGCTTCGTACTCAAACAGTTCAACGTATCCGTTTGACGTGAGTATTTCCTTACAATAATTTATTGCGTGGAAGGCCGTGGGAGAGTTTTTTATAAATTGTTCAAGGGAAGGAAACATAACTTACCTCATTTAACAATGACAGTTCCGAAAAGGGAACTGTCATTGTCGTTTATCATTTTATTTTGTTCCGAAGATTCTGTCACCCGCATCACCAAGACCGGGAACGATATAGCAGTTTTCGTTTAAGCGTTCATCTACTGCCGCGGTGTAAATATCGACGTCGGGGTGATCTTGCTGTACTTTTGTAATTCCCTCGGGTGCGGCTACTAGGCACATAAGGCGTATGCATTTGCAACCCTTATCCTTGAGCATTTGTATAGCGTCACTTGAGCTTCCGCCCGTAGCAAGCATCGGGTCGCATAAAATAACGATTCTCGAATCAATATCAAAGGGAAGCTTGCAATAGTATACGACGGGTGTGTGAGTGCTTTCGTCTCTGTAAAGACCGATGTGGCCGATCTTTGCGACGGGGATAAGTGAAACGAGCCCGTCTACCATACCGAGTCCCGCTCTTAAAATGGGAACTATTGCAACTTTCTTACCGGATATGGTTTTCGCAGTCATCTTTGCGATAGGGGTTTCGATCTCAACGTCTTCGAGGGGGAGATCTCTCGTGATCTCATATCCCATAAGCAGAGATATCTCTTCCAGAAGCTGTCTGAAATCCTTTGATCCCGTTTCAACGGATCTCATAATCGTAAGTTTGTGCTGAATTAAGGGATGATCAACTACGTGCAATGTGCTCATTTTCAATATCCTCTTTTCTCAAATTCTTACGTTTATTATAACGCCAAATAGAAAATTTTGCAATAGTTATTTATATTAAAAACAATTTTTTCATCTCATTTTCAATTTCATCTTTACATGATTTGTCTGGGAAGCATAGAGGTAATCTCACGTCAAATTCACACATTTTCATAAGTGACATGGCGTATTTTATACCGATTGGATTTACGTTTTTAAATATAGCCCTTATCAAAGGAAAGAGCTTGAGCTGAAGCTTTTTTGCACCGTCATAATCGCCTTTTAAGCATAGATCGGTGAGTTTTTTTACTTCTGCGGGCACAAGATTAGATATAACGGAAATTACGCCTAAAGCGCCTGCTGACATCATTGGAACGATTATATCGTCATTACCCGAATAAACGGTAACGTCGCAAGATGAAAGTATTTCCTCTGCTTTTGCAAGATCTCCGGAAGCTTCCTTTACGGCAACTATATTTTGTGTTTTACAAAGTTTTTTGATCGAATCCGATTTAAGATTATAACCCGTTCTTGACGGAACATTATACAGAATAACGGGCAGGGGAGTTGCGTTTGCTATTTTTTCGTAGTGTCTTATTATGCCCTCGTCGTTGCATTTGTTGTAATACGGTGTCACGGATAAAAGACCGTTTGCACCTACGGAATACGCTTTTTTAGACATACAAACGGCGTGCTCCGTAGAATTACTGCCTGTTCCTGCAATTATCGGAAGATTACCGCGAGCTTCTTTTACTACGAATCTTATCAGCTCTATATGCTCGTCGTCTCTCAAAGTAGGCGCTTCACCCGTAGTGCCTGCTACTACGAGAGCGTCCGTTCCGTTTGCTATCTGGTGCTTAATAAGAGTTTTAAGAGCTGTATAATCTATACATCCGTCCTTGAATGGTGTGATAATAGCGGTTGCGCTTCCCTTAAAGATTAATTTTCTCACAAAAACCTCCTAAATATGTGTTGTAATAAAATAATATTTGTGCTATAATAAATTATATTATATAGATAAATCTTTGTTACAGGACGTAAGCGATGGAATATACAAGCCTACACGACTATTACTACGATCTTCCCGAAGAACTCATAGCGCAAACTCCGCTTGAAAAAAGAGACAATTCGAGGCTTATGGTCTTGAATAAAGGGAATAAGACAATCGAACATAAAAATTTCTATGATATTTGCTCATACTTAAAGAAGGGCGACGTTCTCGTTATCAACGAGACGAAGGTGTTACCCGTAAGACTTTACGGAAAGAAAAAGGATACCGGTGCCGCACTTGAGGTATTGCTTCAGAAACGCCTCGATGCAAACAGATTCGAGGTTATCGTACGCCCGGGCAAAAAGGCGAAGATAGGTGCTGAATTCGTTTTCGGAAACGGTGAGCTTTCGGGCGTGATCGAAGACGTATGCGAAGGCGGAAACAGAATAATAAACTTTACGTTTGACGGTGATTTTTACGCTATTTTGGACAAGATAGGCGTTGTTCCCTTGCCCCCATACATAAAAGAAAAGTTGTCGGACAAGGACAGATATCAAACTGTTTACGCAAAAAATATCGGTTCAAGTGCCGCGCCTACGGCAGGATTTCATTTCACGAAAGAGCTTCTTGAAAAGGTAAAGGAACTCGGAGTTATCGTCGCACCCGTGACCTTGCACGTCGGGCTCGGCACCTTCAGGCCCGTAAAATGCGATAATATTCTTGAACATAAAATGCACAGCGAGTATTACGAGATACCCGAAGAAAGCGCGAAGATAATTAATACCGCGAAAGAAAACGGCAATCGCGTTATTTGCGTAGGAACTACCTCTTGCAGAACGGTTGAATCTGCCGCAGATGACACGGGAAGAGTGAAAAGCGGCAGTAATGATACCGAGATATTTATTTATCCCGGCTATAAATTCAAAGCAATGGATGCACTTATCACCAATTTCCATTTGCCTGAAAGCACTTTGATAATGCTCGTCAGCGCTTTTGCGGGACACGATTACATTCTTGATGCCTATAACACCGCCGTAAAAGAAAAATACAGATTTTTCAGTTTCGGTGATGCGATGTTTATTTACAATGACTAAACCGTTTGTATTATTTATCGTTGGCCCTACGGCGTCAGGTAAAACGAAGCTTTCCATTGAGCTTGCAAAACGCTTTAACGGTGAGATTATATCTGCCGATTCAATGCAGATATATAGGGAAATGGACATTGGAACGGCAAAACCCGATCTTGAAGAAAGAGACGGAATAGTACATCACCTTATAGATGTGTGTGATATGAATGAGTCTTTTTCCGTTGCTGATTATCAAAAGCTTGCAAAAGAAGCGGTATTTGATATTTCTTCAAGAGGAAAGCTGCCCATATTTGTCGGCGGCACAGGACTTTACGTTGATTCTGTTTTGAATAATACGCAATTCGCAGATCACGAGGATTCAAGTGAAATACGCGCGCGCCTTACGGACGAGCTTGAACAAAACGGCTGCGAATATATGTACGACCGTCTTTTGAAGGTAGACGAAGAAAGCGCCAAAAAGCTTCATCCCAACGATACGAAAAGGGTACTTCGAGCACTTGAATGCTTTGAACTTACCGGTATACCCAAGTCCGTGCACGATAAAAATTCCCACAATAACGAAAGCTTTTGCCGTCCTTTGATAATCGGGCTCAACTATTCTGACAGAGAGCTTTTGTACGAAAGGATCAATAAACGCGTCGATATGCTTATCAAATCGGGACTTATTGATGAGATCAAAAAACTTTCAGCAAAAGGCTTAAGAGAAAGCGAAACGGCATCTCAAGCAATCGGCTATAAAGAGTTCTACGGATATCTTGACGGTACAGAAACACTTGAAGTTGCAACGGAAAAACTTAAACAGGAAACAAGACGCTACGCAAAGCGCCAACTCACGTGGTTTAGGAGAAATAAGGATATAAATTGGATACACGTTGATACAGACGCATCGGGCAGTTTTGAAAACGTACTTTCTGTCGCAAGTAACTTGGTTATGAAAAATATCGGAGATTAGTATGCAAACGAAAAGAAAAAAGATAATCGGAAATTTACTTATAGCGTTGCTGTTTTTGGCCGTGTCTTGCTATATCATTTTTCAGTTCGTAAGAAATAATCTTAATACTTATGTGACCGATTACGCAACCGAGATCTTTTTAAGTGACAATACTGAAGTTACTGCGGGGATATTCAAAGATGAATATTTAATCGAGAGCTCTACTCGCGGTGCTTACAGATATCTTGCACACGACGGCGAAAGAGTTGGTAATAACGACGCTCTTATAGGCGTATACGCAAATGATGAAGACGTTTCCGATTTCACGCTTGCGGAAAGCCTAAAAACCGACTTGGAGATATATCAAAAAAGCAATATCTCAAAAGGGTCAACTCAAGCAAATTTGAATATGATAGATTCCGCTTGCAAAGAAAATTATTTAAAGATGCTTGAAGAACTTTCAAAAGGCGACTACAACCGTGCGTCCGCAGAAGGAATGAACTCACTTATATATATGAATCGAAGACTTATTTCTTCCGGCAAAGTCAGTAACTTCAACGATATCATAGCAAATCTTACTATTAGGATAAATGAGATCGAAGGCGGAAATAAGGACGTCATTAAATACATAAACGCCGATAAGAGCGGTTATTTCTTTAAAGAAGCCGACGGATATGAGGAAAGCTTTAACGTATCGTCGCTTGAAACGATGACCGTATCGGAATTTAACAGCTTGATAAACAGCGAACCCGCAAGCTTATCAAGTAACGTCGTCGGTAAGCTTTGCACCGAATTTGAATGGTATTTCGCTTGCGCCGTCTCGTCGGAAACGGCTTCGGGATACGCTGTAGGACAAACCTACAATATAACTTTTACGCTTAACGCCGAAACTCCCGTAAACGCAAAACTCAACAAGATAGTTCAAACACCTAAATCACAAAGTGCTCTTCTTGTTTTTTCTTGCACGGATTTTCCCGACGGATTTAACTATCGACGAATACAAAACGTCATTTTAAATTTTGGTAATTACGAGGGAGTCAGAGTTCCGACCGAAGCGGTGAGAGTAGTTAACGATGAGACGGGCGTATACGTAATAAACGGAAACAAGATTGAGTTTCGTACTATCGACATCATTTACTCATCGGGTATTTACTATATTTCCGCTATAGACGGGGAAGGTCAAATTTCCGAAAAAGGACATAAACGTCTCGGCGTAAATGAAACTATCATAATTTCCGGCAAGGAAATTTATGAGGGGAAGGCGGTAAATTAAGTGGGAAGCATTGCAGAAAATATTTCATCAATCCGAAATACCGTCTCACAGATCAATCCGTCTGCAGAATTAATGGCGGTCACCAAGAATTTTACGGCAAACGAGATAAACGAAGCAGTTTCCTGCGGCATAACTCATATCGGTGAAAACCGCGTTCAGGAGCTTCTTGGTAAGTATGAGGGGATAAATAACAGAAAAAATATTAAAATACATCTCATTGGACACTTGCAAAGTAACAAGATTAAGTATATAATAGATGTTGTCGATTATATTGACTCCGTCGACAGCATTGATCTTGCGAAAAAAATCGACTTGATGTGCGAAAAGAAAAATACCGTTATGAACGTGCTCGTTCAGTTAAATATGGGCAACGAAGAAAATAAGTTCGGTATTGATCCGAACGACACGGAAGAATTTTTGCTTGAAATATCCAAATTAAAGCACGTTAAAGTTTGCGGATTAATGGGCGTTTTGCCAAAAAGCGATGACGAAGCTGAATTAAAAAAATACTTTTTTAGATTAAATAAGATTTTTCTTGACATTAAGGGTAAAAACATAGATAATATAAATATGGACATTCTCTCTATGGGTATGAGCCATGATTATAAAATTGCCTTAAGTTGCGGAGCAAATATGATAAGAATAGGTTCTGCGATCTTTGGCGAAAGAATTTATTAAAAAACAATTAAAGAAAAATATAACGGAGGAATCACAATGAGTTTTTTCAGTAAGCTTAAAGAAATCGTATCACCCTCGGAGTATCAGGACGAGGTATACGGAGACGAAACCGAGATGGAGGGTGAGGAATTTCCCGCTTCGCAACAGCTCAAAAACGACATTCCCGCACAGCAGACCGTAGCAGCTCCCAAGAGCGTTTCCTATGGCTCTTCTCTTGAACTCAAGGTCGTTCGCCCCGAAGGCTTTGAGAGCGTTACTTCCATAGCGGATCATCTTCTTGCGAGAAGAACGGTAGTACTTAATCTCGAAGATACCAATAAGGAGGCCGCAAGACGTCTTCTTGACTTCTTGAGCGGTGTTGCTTATGCTATCGACGGCACTTTGAAGAAGGTTACGGTTTCTACCTTCATCATTACACCCAATAACGTTAACGTTTCCGGTGAAGAAATCAGAGAAGCAGTAGAGGAAGCACCCGTCGAAATGACCGAAAATCAGCTCTTTTAATGAGTTCTGATTACAACGATTTGGTTTTATCGCGACTTTCCGACTTGCTAAAAAAAGCGGACAAGACCAAACGCCCTTGTGCATCTTGCTTTTATGCACCTACAGATTTATGCGATATTCAAAAGATAAATGTACCTCTCGGCGTCACGTATAAGCTTTGGGGCGGTCATTTATTTGCAGAAAGAAAAGTCTTGACCGCATACCCGGATTTTCTCGATTTCGATGACGATGACTTAAACGACGCATCTGATATTACTGTTTTACATATAACAAACACGGCAAGAAAGTCTCTGTCTCACAGGGACTTTCTTGGTGCGCTTATGTCTATGGGTATAGAAAGAGATAGGATAGGCGATATACTTATATGTGACGATGAAGCGGTCGTATTTATATGTAGTTCTATAGTCGATTACATTGAGCAAAACATCGAAAAAGTAGGCAATTGCAGAATTAATATTGAACGGTTGACGAGTATCGATCCCGATTTTTTGAAAAATTTTCTTCCCAAAAAAGAAAGCCGAGTTGTAATTATACCTTCGATGCGGCTTGACTGTGTTATCGCAGACGTGTATTCTTTGTCAAGAAGCGAGGCTCAACGGCTCATAAAAGCCGAGTCCGTACGCGTAAATTATAGGACTTGTCCAAATTCGGACAAATCTCTTTTGAACGGAGATCTCGTAAGTGTGAGCGGTAAGGGAAGATTTGAAATTTCCGATATTGAAGGCAACACAAAAAAAGGAAATATACGTTTAGGCGTTTTGATTTATATTTAGGAGGTATTTATGGTTAGTCCCGCAGATCTTGAAAAGGTTGAATTTTCGGTAGCTTTCCGTGGATATAACGGAGATCAGGTCGATGATTATATCGATATGGTCGTGAAAGAATTTACCGAGTTAACAAATGAATACGAAAAGTATAAAGTTTTGTGCGAGAAACAAAACGATCAGATCAAGATAATGAGAGAGAGAATACATCAGCTCGAAAATGCCGCTGTGCTTTCCGCTGTTCCGACTGCGGCTGTGGCTGCAGAGCCTGAAACCGTTGTCAAAACCGTAGTTAAGACCGTTGTTGATACGAAAGCAAGCGAAGAAGCTTTATCAAAAGCCGGGGCACTTGAAAAGCTTACCGCCGAATTCAAGGCGAAAGCGCTTGAACTTTACAAGGCTCATCTTTCCGAGCTTGAGTCTCTTAATTTTGATTATGATCCCGCTGATTTTACGGTAGAAACTCAAATTTCCGAAACTGACGAAGAAGTTGCTATTGCAGAAATCAAAGAGGAAATTGCGGAAGAAAACGGTACTGTTGAAGCGAGTGAAGAAGTCGCAGAAGAAACGGTTGAAGAGGAAATTACCGCTATAGAAGCCGAAGAGGAAGTTTCAGAAGAAAACGATACTTCGGAGCCAATCGAAGAACTTACGGAAGAAACTGACTCTCCGATAGTCACCGAAGAAACGGCAGAAGAAGAGAACGTCGAAGAATCCGTTACAAACGAAGTTACTTCCGCCGATGAAGATGATATCTTATCTGCCGATGAAATCGACGCACTTTGCGAAGGTGCAAGCGATGATCTCAATAATATTATTGACGAATTAAGCGGTCTGTTTACTCAAGATGACGTGAAGATTGAAGACGTATCATACAAAAAAACGCAACCTGAAAAAGTTGCAGTAACGCCGAAGCTTGTACAGCAGAGCTTTGATTCACTCTTTATCACAACTTTAGATGACAGTGAATAAGTTTAAACTTAAAAATTTTATTGCAGACCTGCTTTCAACTTTAGCGGTTTGCGGTGTACTTATATGGCTTGACGCTTTGTCTAAAAAATGGGCGTATACGTCGCTTTACTCCGATCATTCGGGAAGAAAAGACTTTATACCCGGCTTTTTGGGATTTGTCTATGCCGAAAACACGGGAGCCGCGTGGAGTATCTTGGAGGACGCTCCATGGGTCTTTATCAGCCTTTCGATGTTTACGGTAATAGCGATAACGTTATACATATTTATCGGATCTAAAAGAAATTTATTGCTCCGTTCTTCTTTGCTTTTTCTTTTAAGCGGAGGTGCGGGAAATCTTATCGACAGACTTTTCAGAACGGGAAGTCATTTCGGTAACCGTAACGGATTCGTAGTGGATTTTTTGAATTTTGAATTTATTGATTTTCCGATCTTTAACGTTGCCGACGTATGTGTTTGTGTTGGAATGGGACTTCTTATTTTGTATATGATCGTATATGAGTTCAGAACAGCCGACACAAGTGGTGAAGATAAAAATGTGTAAAGAGAATAAAGGCATAATCAACGATAAGTATAATTTATGCCGCGCTGATATGTTTTTATCCGATATCGCGGACATCACGCGCTCAAAGGCGCAGGAAATAATTGAATCGGGCGCTTTGCTTATCGATGGAAAAGCGGTAAAGAAAAATTTCAAGGTCACCTCCGGACAACAATACGAATTTGAATTTGTTTTCGATGAGGGCTATTACGTTGTGCCGCAAGACATTCCTTTGGATATAGTATATGAAGATGAATATTTGGCAGTCGTTAATAAGCCAAAGGGAATGGTAGTGCATCCTGCACCCGGAAACAAAGATAACACTATGGTCAACGCCTTGCTTTATAAGCTTTCAAAGCTATCAAGCGGCGGCGATGCAATACGTCCGGGTATCGTTCACAGAATTGATAAAAACACAAGCGGATTGCTTATTGTTGCAAAGGACGATAAATCCCACCAGGCGCTTGCAAAACAGATCGAGTCGCATAGCTTTAAACGCGAATACAGAGGTATTGTCGTCGGTACACCGAAACAAAGCGAAGGTACGGTAGATGCGCCGATAGGTAGAAGTGTACGCGACAGAAAAAAGATGGCAGTCACCGATATAAATTCAAAAAACGCCGTTACACATTACAGTGTCATTGAAAGCTACGGCGGCTATTCGTTTATGAGATTTAATCTTGAAACGGGGAGAACGCATCAAATAAGAGTCCACATGGCGTATATCGGACACCCAATTTTGGGAGATGACGTATACGGCGGAGAAAGAAAAGAATTTTCCGAGCTTTGCGGACAGTGCTTACACGCATATTCGATAGGCTTTGTACATCCCGTAAGCGGTAAAGAGATGTATTTTGAAAGTAGCCTTCCCGAATATTTTATGAATACGCTAAAGAAACTTAAAAATAAATACGGAGGAACAAATGAACGAATTTAAAAAACTTGAACTTGAAAATCACGCGACGAATATCCGTCTCGGCGCGCTTGAGGGAATTTTCACAGCAGCATCGGGACATCCGGGCGGATCTCTTTCTGCGACGGATATTCTCACGTATCTTTATTTTGAGCAAATGAATATTGATCCCAACAATCCCAAATATCCCAAAAGGGATAGATTTGTTCTTTCTAAAGGACACGCCGCTCCCGCATTATATGCAACTCTTGCGGAGAGAGGATATTTTTCCAAAGCTCTTTTAAAGACTTTGAGAAATAAGGACAGTATGCTTCAAGGCCACCCCGATATGAAGAATATTCCCGGTGTTGACATTTGCACGGGCTCTTTGGGACTTGGAATATCAGCAGCTTGCGGTATGGCGAAGTCTGCGAAGATATACGGTGACAGCTACAAAGTTTACGCTATCCTCGGTGACGGTGAAGCAGAAGAAGGACAAGTTTGGGAAGCTGCGATGTTTGCTGGACATTATAAGCTCGACAATCTTTGTGTTTTCGTTGACTTTAACGGTTTGCAGATCGACGGCGATATTACAAAGGTTATGAATCCCACACCTTTTGATAAAAAGTTTGAAGCTTTCGGTTGGGATACGGTTATAATTGACGGACACGATTTTGGCCAAATAGAAGAAGCACTTACTCGTATGGGTAAAAGCGGAAAGCCTCTTGCAATAATTGCAAATACCGTAAAGGGCAAAGGCGTCTCCTTTATGGAAAACGAAGCAGGTTGGCATGGAAACGCACCTAACAAAGAACAGTATGAAGCCGCAGTAGCAGAGCTTCAGGCTAAATTGAGATAAGGAGGAGAGGCAACATGGAAAAAATTGCAACAAGACAGGCTTACGGTGACGCTATAACCGAATTCGGTGCGATAGACGATAGAATCATCGTTCTTGATGCCGATCTTTCAAAATCGACGAAGACGGACGTATTTAAGAAAAAATTTCCCGAAAGATTTATCAACTGCGGTATAGCTGAAGGTAATATGATGGCTGTTGCAGCTGGTCTAGCA